>JANRLM010000019.1 GCA_033762595.1 Rickettsiales bacterium | reverse complement strand
AGCCTTTAGGCTTTCCAGTTGAGCCAGAAGTATAGAGAATAAAAAGCGGAGATTCCGCTTCCATTGATTCGCATTCACAAATTTCAGAGGCTTTTTCAAATTCAGAATTATAATCTATAATTTTTTCGTTCTTAAAATTTGTTTCATTATTTATAAGTAAAATTCTTGCAATATTCGCATTAGATATTGCATCTAATACATTGTTTAATAGAGGAATTTTCTTCCCACCTCTACTTGAGAAACTTGTGGTAATAATAAATTTTGAGTTACCATCTTCTATTCTTCCTCTCAAAGCCTCTGATGAAAAACCTGCAAAAACAACTGAGTGTATCGCTCCAATTCTAGCACAAGCAAGCATTGCATAGGCCGCTTCCAAAATCATTGGCAGATAAATTGTAACTACATCACCTTTTTTAACATTATTATTTTTTAAGATGTTCGCAAATTTTGAGACATTATGATGAAGCTCTTTATAGGTAATTGATTTTGTGTCATTTGGATTGTCACCCTCCCAAATTATAGCAGTTTGATTGGCTTTTGTGGCAAGGTGTCTATCAACGGCATTATAACATAAATTGAGTTTTGCACCTTCAAACCATTTAATATAAACATTCTCAGGATTGAAGCTATAATCAGAAACTTTATCCCATTTTTTATCAAAGCTCAGAAAATTTTTAGCTTGCTCCGCCCAAAATTCATCAGGGTTTTCAATAGATTTTTTATATAATACCTCATAATTTTCTGCATTGATATGGGGTGTAAAATCCAATTTTTTTTGATTATTTTGCATAGAAAAATTAATTTAATACTTTTTACATAAAAAAAAGGGGCTAGAAAAGCCCCTTTGTAATGTATCTTTATAAATAACTACTAAAATTTGTAGCCAACACCTAGTCTTATAACTGGGTAAGTTTCAATTAAGTCAAAGAAGTTATCAATTTTTCTTCCTTCACTTCTTAAATCGTTTTGGAAAGATGCTTCAGTGGCAGCCGTTCCAGTTGCTCTAAGCTGTGTAGTGATTGAATCAAATGTAACACCAACATCAGCATCAAAGAAGAAATTATCATCTTCCATCCATTTTCTAGTGTATCCAAAGCCAAAATATGGGGTAAAATCTTCACCTTCAACTGTTCCTCTAATTGTTCCAATTTGAGATGCTGAGTAAACGCTTCCTCCAATTTGAGAAGGTCCAGACGGAGTTGAAGTGAAATCTATCGATTTTTGACCATAAAAACCACCTGTTGAAATCCTGAATGCATTTTTGAACGGGTGAACATCAATCAAAGCGCCAACATTGAAGAAATCTAAATCATAATTATATGTAAGTGCAGAAAGAGTTGGGTTATCAGACCATTGCATATAGTTTGGTCCGCCCCTAACAGCGAAATAATCATTTATTTTATAAGCAGCTTCAATACCTAGACCTTGCGTTCCAATAGTTGGAGTAATTGAAAGTTTTTTATCAATAAATTTATCATAGCCCTTATCTGCAATTTCAGTTGTTTCACCAACAATTTTGCCACCCACATCATAAACTGTTCCTACAACTTTACCGCCTGCATCAAAAACTTTACCAACTACTTTTGCAGTGCCTTTAACAGCAGTTCCAGCAATTTTTTTGGTTGTTTCAATAGCAGCAAATGAGCTAGTTGAAGCTGAAATAATCGCTAAGGCGATAAAAAATGATTTCAATTTATTCATATTATTATTTTAAGTTGAATAGCTTTTATGCTTACAAATAATTTTTGTTCAAGCTTTTTTGTTAAATAAAATTAACAAATTGAATTTTGATTAGCAAAGCTGCATATTAATTGCAACATTATCTAGATTCTATTTTTATCTTTTGGCTTAATTGCATCTTGAGGTGGAGTGTTAATTTGACTATCATCAATATAAATGCCATTAAATTTATTTAGATTCTTCATAATTTCTTTAGCTAAATCTTCATGAGTCATAACTTTGTCATCAATTTGGCCAGCATCTCCAATGATTTGACTATAAATACCATCATTATCAGCATGAATTTTAATAGAGTAGTCAGAAAATGAAAACCTATATTCAGACAAACCAAAATTTTCTTTGCCCGAAGTGGTATTTAATTTTTCAAAGTTATCTTTATTTGTAGCTTCAACAATACTTTGAATTGTTATAAAGTCTTTAGAAATTAAATTTGCAGGAACGAATAAATCCCCTGTTCCGAAATCTATTTTGATATCACTAATTGATTGACCCAAAACCTTTGCAACTCTTGCTCTATCAGCCCCAAATTCAACAAGCTTTTTGTTGTAGCTTGGATCTTTCTGATTAGCTGCCCACATAGGTGTTCCATATTGCCCCTTGAACATTTTATCCGAATCTAAAACGTAATTTTAACCCTCTAATACAAAAAGTGTTTTTAGGTCTTCATTGCCTTTTTGGCTAAGAATTTCCTCAGCTACATTTTTATTTATAGAGAATTTTTTATTGCTATTATTTGCAGTAACTTTTCCTTCGCCAAAAATTGCTTCAAGCTCTGTTTTTATATTTTCCATAATACCCCCGCAAGTTAACTGTTGCTAAAATAACATAGTTTATTTAATGGTCAAGATGGTATAGAGGAAAACCTTTAAACTGAAATTACTGAAAAAACTATAAAATGCACAAAATACTCATCTTAGATTTCGGCTCACAATTCACCCAACTTATAGCTCGCAGAGTTAGGGAAATTGGCATATTTTGCGAAATCAAACCTTATAATACCTCTTTAGAATTTGTCAAAAATTATGGTGCGAATGGCATAATTTTATCAGGGGGGCCTGCAAGTGTTGGCTTCGATAAAAGCCCGAAAATTAGCAAGGAAATATTTGATTTAGGCTTGCCAATCCTTGGTATTTGCTATGGTCAGCAGCTTATGAGCTCCATGTTAGGTGGTGCTGTTGAGCCTTCGGATCATCGTGAATTTGGTAAATCTTTCGTGCGAGTTAAAGCGGAAAGTCGCCTCACAAAAGGCGTTTGGAAGGCTGGCAGTGAGCATCAAGTTTTAATGAGCCACGGCGACAAGGTTTCAAAACTTCCAGATGGCTTTACCGCAATTGCAGAAAGTGATGGCGCACCTTATGCCGCTTGCGCTGATGAAAAACGCAATTTTTACGGTGTGCAATTCCATCCTGAAGTTGTTCACACGCCTGATGGAGCGGAGCTTCTCAAAAATTTTTGCCTTGATATTTGCGCCTGCAAACCTGATTGGAACATGCATAATTTCATTGATATGGAAGTTGAAAAAATCCACAAACAAGTTGGCGATAAGAGGGTTTTATGTGCTGTCAGCGGTGGCGTTGATTCCACAGTTACAGCGGCGATAATCCACAAGGCGATTGGCGATCAACTTACTTGTGTGTTTATTGATCACGGATTACTTCGCAAAAATGAGGCTAAGCAGGTGAAGGAGCTTTTCGATGGCTTCCATATTAAAATTGATATGGTTGATGCTTCAGATTTATTCTTAGGAAAACTTGATGGTGTTACTGACCCTGAGAAAAAACGGAAAATTATTGGTGCTACTTTCATTGAAGTTTTTGAGGAAGAAGCGAGGAAGCTTGGCGGAGCGGATTTCCTCGCTCAAGGCACGCTTTACCCTGATGTTATTGAATCTGTTTCCGTTCACGGCGACGCAGCTGTTACTATAAAATCGCATCACAATGTTGGTGGTCTTCCAGAGAAAATGAATATGAAATTAGTTGAGCCACTTAGGGAATTATTCAAAGATGAAGTTCGTAAGTTAGGCTTGGAATTGGGTTTGAAAGAAGATATGATTAAACGTCATCCCTTCCCTGGCCCCGGTCTTGCAATTAGAATTCCGGGGGCGATTACCCGTGAAAAAATTGCCATCCTGCAAGAGGCTGATGCGGTTTATATTGAGGAAATTAAAAAAGCTGGTTTATACGATAAAATTTGGCAGGCATTCACGGTTCTTCTGCCCGTGCAATCTGTTGGTGTGATGGGTGATGGCAGAACTTATGAATATGTTCTGGCTCTTCGTGCAGTAACTTCAACTGATGGTATGACGGCGGAATATTATCCATTTGAACATGAATTTTTAGGCAGGGTATCAAATTTAATTGTAAATAAAGTGCGAGGTGTCAACCGTGTTGTTTATGACATAACGGGCAAACCACCTGGAACAATTGAGTGGGAGTAGACTTGCAACATTAAAATGGAAGTGATAATAACAGCTTAAATCTACCTAATTAATAACAAATGCTTAAGCCTTATAATAATTCTATTCTTGAGATTGAGCCTTATATTCCAGGGGCTTCAGTTAAAAGTAAGAAAAATAGATCAATAAAATTATCATCTAATGAAAACCCTTTTGGTTGTAGTGATGCCGTGAAAGAGGCTATCACCAAGCATTTTACCTATTTGCACAGATACCCAGAGGGAACAAGTTTAGAAGTTCGCAAAAAAATTGGGCAAGTCTATAATTTAGATTACAATAAAATAATTTGTGGTGCTGGCTCTGATGAGTTGATAACCTTAATTTGCCTAGCTTATGCAGGGCAGGGGGCAGAAATTATTTATACTAAACACGGATTTTTAATGTATCCTATAACGGCACTTTCAGTAGGTGCAAAGCCAGTTATAGCTGATGAGGTGAATCTAAAAGCTGATATTGATGAAATTTTAAAAAAAGTAACTGGTAAAACTAGAATTCTATTCCTCGCAAACCCAAATAACCCAACTGGAAGCTATCTTTCACACGCTGAAATTTTGGAATTAAGAAAAAAACTTCCACAAAATATTCTGCTTGTTTTGGATTTAGCTTACGCTGAATTTGTTGAAAATCCTGATTATGTTAATGCTAAGGAAATATGCGATGAATTTGATAATGTTATAATGATAAGAACTTTTTCAAAAGTTTATGGCATTCCATCGGTTCGGCTGGGTTGGGCTTATGCAAATGACAAAATTATTGATGTTATAAATAGAGTTCGAGGGCCTTTCAATGTTTCATCGGTGGCACAAATTGCAGGCGTTGCAGCTTTGGAAGATCAAGATTTTGTTAAAAAAACCATCAAGCATAATAATATTTGGCTTAAAAAACTTACGGAAGAATTTTCTGCGTTAGGTTATAAGCCTTACCCATCAGTTGCAAATTTTATTTTAACTGATTTTGGCTCAAAAGATAATGCAGAAAAAATTGATAATTTTCTAAAAGAGGAAGGAATTTCAGTTAGAAGAATGGACGCTTATAAACTTCCAACTTGCATAAGAATCTCAATCGGCACTGAAGATGAAAATTTAGAGTTGCTAAAATCTCTAAAGAGTTTTAGATGATTAAATTAACATTGATTATTTCTCCCCCTGTCTACGGGGGGAGATTAAGAGGGGGGCTTGAGGAAATTAAGTTTTCATTACAATTTAATGCCCCCACCCTTACCCTCCCCCGTAAACGGGAGAGGGAATAATTAGTAAGTTGAATTCAAATATCTAGAAAATAGCCATATAAATAAGATTATGACAGATCTACTAAAAGAAATTCAATCAGAATTGAAACAAGAAAAGTTTGAAAAAGCGATTATTCAGCATGGCTCAAAGCTAGTGTTGATAGGCGTTTTAGCGGTTGTGGTTACTTTTTTCTATTCTTTTTATAAAAAACAATCAGTAATTTCTTCAATGGAAGCTGGTACAAGTTTTTATAGAGGTTTTGTTAGCAATAAACCTGAGGATTATGAAAAACTTTTCAAAAAAAATAATGTTGGTTTTTCAAACTTAGCTAACCTACAACTTTCTGGAATCAATCTCAGCAAAGAAAATAATGATGCCGTTAAAAAAGATTTATTAAGAATTATTGAAAATGAAAAATCTGAAAAAGCCTTCGTTGATTTAGCAAAAACTAATCTCGCATATATTTTTATAAAAGAAAATGATACTAAAAACGCTGAAAAATTACTCTCTGATTTGGTTAATAATTCAGTTTTCAATAATATTGCTAGGGAAATGCTCGCTTCTATTTTTATCAAACAAGGCAAAATTGCCGAGGCTAAGATTTTATTAAATAATATAATCGCTGATGAAAAAGCCCTAGATTCAGTAAAACAAAGGGCAAATGTTGTATTATCAATAATATCTAAATAATTTTCTTGTGTATGAAATTTAATTTAATCTCGCTATTTTTATTGCTGTTTTTATTTTCCTGTTCAGAAGAAAAATCCGCTTATAATGTTGAGAAAGCTAACCAAAAAGAGCTTCAAGTTAACCTTACTGATAAAGATAAATTTGTTAAGGATTTCTTCTCAAAATTGCCAAGCCCTTCTGTAAATAATTTTTGGTTTAGGAATGGCTATCAGCCCTCTGAAAATGTTTATCTTAATGATTTGAAAGGGGAATATAATGAAATAAACATCGGTAAAAAAGCAAAAAATGGTTTTGATTTATCATCTGAGCCAGTAATTGCGGAAGGTAAAATCTTCACGCTTGGCGGTGGTGGAGAAATTCAAGCGAGGGATTTTGAAAATCCTGAAAAATTATATTGGGAATATTTGCTTGATGCAAAATATAATACTTCTGCAAAAAAGAACAAAAATTGGCGTAAAATAACTTCAATGTTTATGGACGCTGATGAATTTTTAGGTGGCGGAATTTCTTATGGTTTAGGGCTCATTTTCGCTTCATCTAAACGCGGGGAAATTGCAGCACTTGATGCAAAAACTGGTAAGCTTGCATGGGAAGCGAAATTGGAATCCCCAGTTCGCTCCGCACCTATTGCTAGAGATGGTAAGCTAATAATTTCAACTTTGAATAATAAAACTTACGCACTTGATACAATTACTGGTGAAACAATCTGGACGCATGAAGGTTTAGCCGGCAGGACAAATATTTCTGGCACGCCATCGCCTTTAATTCATAATGGAAAAGTTGTGATAACTTATTCTTCAGGTGAGATTTTTGATTTAGATTTTGAAAGCGGTGCAGAAAATTGGAGTGCCTTGACATCTTCAACGCTATCAAACTCAGCAAATGCAATCATTAGCGACATAGTGAACTCTCCACTTTTACATAAAAGTGCATTATTATTCATTACCAGTGATGGCAGAATGTTGGTGCTTAGTGAGGAAGATGGCTCAACAATTTGGGAAACAAAAAATATTGGTTTAGTTGGTCAACCTTGGGCAGTTGATAATTCTATTTTCGTAATAAATAGGTTTGGTGAGCTTCTGAATTTTGAATTCAAAACAGGCAAAATTATTTGGAAAAAATTACTCGCTGATGCTGAAGATATTGATGATGATAATCTAGTATTCACTTCTCCTGTTTTAGCGGCTGATTTAATTTTTATCGCTGATAATGCTGGAACTCTGAGGGCTTATTCTCCTAAAAATGGTAACTTAGTTAAAGAATATGATATACCTGAAGATATTTATCTCTCTCCAGTTATTGCGAAAGGTAGAATGTATTTCATAAGTAACAACTCTGATTTAATTGAAATGAGATAATTATGTTACTCGCAATAGACATTGGCAATACAAATATTGTTTTTGGGATTTTTGAAGGTAAGAAAAATGGAAAATTTCTTTCTTCTTTTCGATTTGAAACAAGGCATAACAGAACCGCAGATGAATATTTTGCCCTATTCCAGCCTTTGTTTCAAAAATTAAATGTAAAAAATAAAATTACTAAGGTTATAATTTCTTCAGTTGTGCCTCAAACTGATTTTGAAATTGAGAGTTTTTGTAAAAAACATCTTTCTATTAATCCAACAAAAGTTTCTGAAGTAAAAAATAAACTCAATATTGAAATTAAAATTGATAACCCCAACGAGCTTGGTGCAGATAGGCTTGTTAATGCAATTTCTGCCTATGATTTAATTAAAAAATCTTGCATTGTAATTGATTTCGGCACTGCAACAACTTTTGATGTTATTGATGAAAATGGCAATTATATTGGCGGCGTGATTGCATCTGGTGTTAATTTATCAATTAAAGCTCTGCAAGAAGCCACTTCAAAATTACCAAAAATTGCTATTAAAAAACCGAATAAAGCAATCGGAAAAAACACCATAGAAGCCATGCAAGCTGGCGTTTATTATGGATACCTTGGAATGGTTGAAAGAATAATTGATGAGATAAAATCAGAGAATAAAAATATAAAAAAAGTTATTGCAACAGGCGGGCTTGCAAGTTTTTTCAAATCTAAAAAAATAGATTTAATTGATGAAAATTTAACACTAAAAGGTTTGCAAATAATTGCGGATATGGTTTAGTTTTTAACAATTTACAATTTGCTAAACTCATTTATTAACAATAATACCAAATAAATAAATTCTAAAAATCTAATATCTATAATGTCTAATAAAAAATTGAATAAGGAAGATCTTGTTTTTTTACCCCTTGGTGGATCAAACGAAATAGGAATGAATGTTAACCTCTACCATTATAATGGCAAGTGGATTATTATTGATTTAGGTGCTGGCTTTGCTGGTGATGATTTTCCGGGGGCAGATATGCTCGCACCTGATTTATCTTTCGTTTATGAAAATAAAAAGGATTTCTTAGGAATAGTTTTAACGCACGGCCATGAAGATCATCTTGGTGCAGTTGGCTGGTTATATGAAAAGCTGCAATTACCAATTTACGCAACGCCTTTTACTGCTCAAATAGTTGAAAATAAGCTCGAGCAAGTTGGAATGAAAGGCAAAGCAAAGGTTAAAATTATCAATCCGGGTTCACGATTTAATCTAGGTGATTTTGATTTAGAACTTATTCAGATAACCCATTCTATCCCTGAAATGAATGGAATAATGCTTAGAACGCCAGTTGGAAATATCTTCCATACTGGTGATTGGAAGTTTGATCCAAACCCTGTTGTTCGCCCAACTACTGATTTTAACAAGCTGGAAGCAATTGGTAAAGAGGGCGTTCTGGCTATGGTTTGTGATTCCACGAATGTTTTTAATGATAGGTTTTCTGGTTCAGAGGGTGATTTGGAAGAATCTTTAACTAAGCTAATTGGTGAGCAACGCGGAACGGTTTATGTTTCAACTTTCGCAAGTAATGTTGCGAGAATTGAAACTATCTGCAAAGCCGCAATGGCTAATAAACGCAAGGTTGCACTTGCTGGTTTGAGCCTTCATAAAATTACAAAATTTGCAAAAAATACTGGTTATCTAAAAGACATTGAGCCTTTTATTAATGATACAGATGTTAAAAATTTACCTCGTGATAGAGTTCTTGTAATCTGCACTGGTTGCCAAGGTGAGCCTAATGCGGCACTAACAAAACTTGCGAATGGTGAAAATCAATATCTTAAAATTACCGCAAAAGATACGGTGATATTTTCTTCAAAAATTATCCCCGGTAATGAGAAGAAAATTTTTGCGATTATGAATAAATTTGTTCGCTTAAAATGTGAAGTTTTCACTGAAAAAGATAGAAGAGTTCACGTTTCTGGCCACCCTTCATCTGAGGAATTAACAAGAATGTATGAGCTTGTGAAACCGCAAATCGCTATCCCAGTTCACGGCGAACCAGTTCACATTCACGAACATATAAAGCTCGCAAAAAGAATTGGCGTTCCTAAAAATGTTGAAATCCAAAATGGTGAAATGGTTAGAATTTCTGGAGAAAACCCAGAGAGTTTGAAACATATCAAATTTGGTTATCTTGGCGTTGATGGCTATATGCTTCAACCTAAAGATGGTGCGGTAATGGCAGTTAGAAGAAAACTTAGAGAAAACGGAATTATAATTGTAAGTTTTACCTTAAATCAAAAAGGTAAGTTAGTTTCAGATATAATTGTAAAAAGCCCCGGTAGCGTTGATGAAAATGAAAACCAAGAGTTTATAACTTATCTAATTGATGGCGTTGCTGAAATTGTTGAAACTAACGCAAAAACTGATGAAGATAAGCTAATCAAGAAAATCCGTCGTCATGTGAAAGATGTTTTTGATAAAGAACTCAACAAAAATCCAATCGTTGAGATATGCATAAATAGGCTAGATTAAATCTTCTTAGGCGGTCTGCCACGGCGTGGTTTTGAGTTATCTGAGGAAGATGAATCTCTAAACCTGTCATTCTCAAATTTGAAAACATCAGGGTTGCGATTATTTATATTATTAGAACTATCATAGCTTGAATCGTAATCATTGCTATGGCTCTGCCTTTCGGAATATGAGCCACCTCTTTCAGCACCCCTATTAATTCTTGGTTTTTCTAGTGCCATAATGGGGTAACCTAAGTATAAACTGCTTTTCCTATATCTTGAAATTGAGGAGCGAACCAAAACGCCAATTATAGCAGCACTTGGAATTGCAATCAAAACGCCAGTAAAGCCCATTATTGAACCACCTGCAAGCAAGGCAAAAATTATCCAAACTGGGTGTAGATTAACTTTCTCACCAACAAATTTTGGAGTAATAATATAGCCCTCAAGTAAATTGCCGAGAATGAAAGCTGCAATAACGGAAATAGTCATATCAAAATCTTGAAATTGGAAATATGAAACCATCAAAGCCAAAATGAAACCTAAAGACATTCCAACATAAGGAATAAAAGTCAAAATGCCAGTCATCACGCCGATTGCGAGGGCATAATCAAGCCCAATAAGGCTTAAGGTTGTGCTATAAACCACTGCCATAATAATGCAAACCGTAACTTGGCCGCGAATATAAGCAGAAACTGTATCGTCAATTTTTCTAAGCTCACCCCTAATAATTCCAAGATTAGTTCTTGGCAGTAAATCATCAATTTTTTTTACCATTAAATCCCAATCTCTAAGCAAATAAAAACTTACTATTGGGCTGATTATAACTATAGAAATAAAATTAAAAATTGCCTTGCTTGAAGTAACAATAGATTGCACTGAAATTGCAATAAACTGAATAATTTGAACAGCGAATTTATATGCAAAATCTTGGATTTTGCCATCTAAATCAGGGGCATATTTTGTAATTAGTTTATGCCCATAACTACCTTTTCTAAATTCTAACTCACTAAAAATTTGTGGAAATTTAACCGAGAATTTTTTGAATTGGTCAATAAAAACAGGGCCAATAAAAAATATTATTGCGGCTAAAATCACGCCAAAACCAGCAATTGCAATGATTGTAGAAACTGACCTTGAAAACCCAGATGCCTCTACCTTATCAGCGATTGGGTGCAGAAAATAAGCAATCACGCCCGCGAATACAAAAGGGAAAAGAATATCCGAAACCAAATAAATCGCTAATGCAAATACGATGAAAATCAGCCCCCAATTAATAACAGATTGTTTAATATGCATAATTTATATCAAGTTAAATCTAAAGAAGGGAGTGATTACTAAGAATAGATTTTATTAAATTATCTGTTGTTTTTCCTCTAAAGTGTCACCCCGCATTTAGTGGTTAAGTGTATTGAATCTATACTTATTAATCACTCCCCTAAAGAAATATAATAATGTCTTTAATTTTCTAAGCAATAAGTTTATAAAATCTTTGATTATTACTCAACTTTGCTTTAACGAATTATTCAAAAATAATTTTTCATCTATGAAATATAAAGAAGCAGGCGTTGATATTGACGCAGGAAATGAACTTGTAAACCGCATCAAACCTTTTGCAAAAGCAACTACACGCATCGGTGCTGATTGCGATTTGGGTGGTTTTGGGGCGTTATTTGACCTAAAAAGAACTGGCTATAAAGATCCTATTCTCGTTTCCTCAACTGATGGCGTTGGCACTAAACTAAAAATCGCTCAGGAGCTTGGAATTCACGATACAATAGGCATTGATTTAGTTGCAATGTGCGTGAATGATTTAGTAGTGCAGGGGGCGGAACCTTTGTTTTTCCTTGATTATTTCGCAACTGGTAAGCTGGAAGTTAATGTCGCAACTGATGTTATAAAAGGCATTGCAGAAGGTTGCAAGCAGGCAGGTTGTGCATTAATTGGCGGTGAAACAGCTGAAATGCCAAGTATGTATAAATATGGCGAATATGATTTAGCTGGCTTTACAGTTGGTGCGGTTGAGCGTGAAAATATCCTCCCTTCTAAAAATGTAAATGTTGGCGATGCAGTAATTGCTGTTGCTTCAAGCGGTATTCACTCAAATGGTTACTCGCTAGTTCGTAAAATTTTAGCGGATAATAACATCAAATTTACTGATAAAGTTGATGGCTACGGCTTTGCAAAATCTATTGGAGAAGAACTCCTCACCCCAACAAAAATTTATGTTAAGCAGTTGCTATCTATTATCAATCAACCATCAACCATTAACCATCAACCAATTAAAGCCCTCGCGCATATTACAGGTGGTGGAATTACTGAAAACTTCCCTCGTGTTCTGCCAAAAGGAATTACCGCGCAAATTAATTTGAACGCTTGGAAGTTCCCTCCTTTATTCAAATTCTTGCAAGATAAAGGCAATGTTTCAACCGAAGAAATGCTTCGCACCTTTAATTGTGGTTGCGGAATGTTGCTTGTAGTGGAACGCTCTGAGGCCAATTCAATCATCTCTAAACTGGAAAAACAAGGCGAACAAGCTTTTATGATTGGTGAAATTATAAAAGGCGATGAAGTTATCTATTCTAAATAGGGGGGGGTTAATACTATTTTTCTGCCACTAAATCTGCTATACATATAACCTATTTCAGCTTCTGGGCGTTGATATCCTCTAGCAAATTCTAAAACATTGGG
>JANRLM010000018.1 GCA_033762595.1 Rickettsiales bacterium | reverse complement strand
TTAGACTTAAAGAACTGCACTTTAAGAATAAGAGCTTCTGGTTAAGGGTTTAAGAAATTTATTAAATAGGTAGATGAAAACACAAAAAAGAAATAAAGGTTTTACACTAGTCGAGCTTGCAATAGTATTAGTAATAGTTGGCTTGCTAGTTGGAGGTGTTTTGCAAGGGCAGGAGCTTATTGCTCAGGCACAAATTAGATCTGTAGTTTCTCAAATTCAAAGTTTGGATACATCACTTAACACATTTAGAGCTAAGTATAGGGAATATCCTGGTGATATAACAAGGGCTTCGGCATTCGGTATAAACTGCCCTAGAACTGGAACGGCTTGTTCTGGATCAACGGATAATGTGGCAGATACTGATTCAGACGCAGGTGCTGATGGTGCGGATGGTGATGGCGATGGTGATTATAATCTAGAAGATTCTGATAATACTGTTGCAACAACTGCTGCTTATGACACTTATGAAGGAGAAATAGCAAATTTTTGGGTTCACCTCTCCAATACACTCCTTGTTAAGGGCAATTTTACGCAAGTAGATGATTGTGGAACAAGTGCATGCGTGGGGGCAGCAGGAACAAATTTTCCTGATACTCCAATAGGAAACGGAATAATAGCATTAACAGAGTTTGGTCGATTATATTGGATTTTAGGGGTGGGAGCTAGTTCAGTAGATTTAGATGGTGGTGCTGCTGATGCTGATTCACCTACGGCACAACAGCTAACACCGGAAGAAGCTTATGGAATAGATTCAAAAATAGATGACGGTAGGCCAGAAACAGGTATTTCACAAGCAATTTCTGCCTTTAACGCTACAGCGGGTGTGTTTACATTAGATACAACTTCTGGAAATGGTTGCTTTACGGTTGCAGGTGCATACGCATTAGCTACAAATGCAAAAAGATGCACGATAAGAGTTAGGGCGTCAGGTTAATTAAAATAATAACAAAGGTAATACACTCATTTAGATATAGGAGTTTTAATGATAAAAAGAAATAAAATGAAAGGTTTTACTCTAATTGAACTTGCGATCGTATTGGTTATAGTAGGCCTTTTAGTAGGCGGCGTTTTGCAGGGGCAAGAGCTTATAAAGCAGTCCCAAATTAGGTCAGTGGTTTCTCAAGTGCAGGAAATGGATACGGCAATTAATACATTTAGAGCAAAATATTCTCAATATCCTGGTGATATAAGTAATGCATCAGCATTTGGAATTAACTGCCCTAGAGGTGTAGTTTGTAACGGAACGAATGATAATGTATCTGATGTAGTTGCTGCTGGAACAGATGGTTCAGATGGAGATGGTGATGGTGATTTTAATTTAGAAGATTACCATGCTGATGCAACTGATGAAACTGCATATGATACTTATGGTGGTGAAATAGCAAATTTTTGGGTTCATCTATCTAACACACTCCTAGTTAGAGGTAATTACATTCAAACGGATGATTGCTCCACAGCTTGTGGTGCAGTTGTTGGAACAAACTTCCCTTCATCGCCAATTGGTAATGGTATGATTGCACTTTCAGAAGCTGGAAGAGTTTTTTGGGTTATAGGAACTGGAACAAGTGTTGCAGATTTAGATGGTGGAGCTGCTGATGCTGACTCACCAACTGCTCAACAATTGACGCCAGAAGAAGCTTATGGTTTAGATTCTAAACTTGATGATGGTGCTCCAGATAGTGGTATAGTTAGAGCAACAGCATCTTACAATGTTGCTGCAGATGGCTTTTTTGCTGATGATACAACAGGTGGTAATGGTTGCTTTACAGCTGCTGGAACTTATGCTTTAGCAACTGAGGCTAAAAGATGTACTATAAGGGTTAGAGCTTCTGGTTAAATATCCTTTATTTTCCCTCATCATCAAATGGGTTTTTGCTCCTTTTTAGAGAAATCCTCACTGGTGTTCCAATCAAACCAAATTCTCTTTTGAAGCTATTAGTTAAATATCTAATATAACTTTCTGGAAAACCTTTTAAGTTAGTGCTACTAAAAATAACTATTTTAGGTGGCCTTGAAGCTACTTGTGTTGCATATTTAAGTTTTACCCTTCGCCCTGCACACATTGGGGGCATATTAGCTTCCAAAGCTGCTTCTAGCCATTGATTTATTTTTGAGGTGGAAATTTTAATATTCCAATCTCCAAAAACTTTTAGCACCTCTTTTAGTAATTTGTTAATGCCTTTATTTTCAAGTGCGGAGATAAAATAATAAGGAACATTTTTTCCCTGATGGAATGAAAAATCTAGCAGAGATTCAATTTTTTCTTTCATCTCTTTTTGCTGATCTTTATCTAACTTATCCCATTTATTCATAGCAATTATCATGCCTTTGCCTTCCTGAAAAATTTGATCAGCTAGATGTAATTCCTGTTTGTCAATTCCGGCCTCTGCATCAACTACCAAAATTGCTATATTACAATTATTCAGAGTTTTGATTGTATCATCAACTGAAAGCTCCTCTTCAATCTCACCATTTTTGTGCTTTCTGCGAATTCCAGCGGTATCATAAAGATAAATTTTTTCACCTTCAAATTCTGTCTCTACAAAAATTGTATCGCGTGTTGTGCCAGCTAAATTTGAAATAATAGCACGATTTTCACCTAGAATCGCGTTGAAAAGCGTTGATTTACCAACATTAGGCCTGCCCAGAATAGCAAGTTTCAGAAGTGGCATTTCATCTTCTTTTTCCTCAGAAATATCAAAATTTTCCTGCTTGGCGATTTCCTCAATTCTATCATATAAATCACCAACAATAGCGTGTTCTGCTGAAATTACCGCAGGCTCTCCAAAGCCCAGGGAATGCCCTTCATATATGCCAGGGGCACGTTTTTCATTTTCACATTTATTAACAACAAGAAGAATTTTTTTCTTAGATTTTCTAAGTTTTTGGGCAAAGAATTTATCTTTATCTAATACGCCAGCTCTGCCATCTATCAAAAAAAGCACTAAATCCGCCATTTCTATGGCTTTATCGGTTTGTGCCATCATTAATTCTTCAATACTATCTTTTTTAGGAATTTCTAGGCCAGCAGTATCAATAATTTCAAAATTTATATCATTATAATTAACCTTAAAACTCTTTCTATCCCTAGTTAAACCTGGTTTGTCATGGGTTAAAGCAAGCCGTTTGCCAGCTAGACGATTAAATAATGTTGATTTCCCAACATTAGGCCGACCAATGATTGCTATTTTGAACATATTACTACTTAAAAATTTTATTATTAATAATCAAATATTTCAATAAATTCAATAATTTATATTGATGTAATTTCTAATTTATTATAAAATGAATAAAATCCTTTTACTATATGCAAAGAGTTACCATTGATATATTAAATAACAACGCCATTAACCTTCTCAAAGAATTGGAGCAACTTGATTTAATTCGTATGAGGGAAGAGGTATCAGCTGGCAAAAGAAATCTATCCAATAAATATAAAGGTATAATATCGCCTGAGCAAGCTAGCATGCTTAATAACCATATAAATGAAATTCGCAGCGAATGGAAAAATATCTAATTGATAGGTAGTGTTTAGCTAGCATAGATATAATTAAATTTTTGCTATTTTTCTTCTGTAATGTCACCCTGCATTTATTGCGGGGTTAATTGTTGAAAATATTGCCAAACCAAAGTTTAGAGCGTGTTTTATTGTTAACCCCGCAATAAATGCGGGGTGACAATTTGAGTTTAAGAGGTAAAAATCTATGCTTTTTGAACACTCCCACAATTCTAACAAATAACGAGAAAGATTTTTCTATTGTAAAAAATCTTAAAATTATTAATCCAAGAAAAATTATCTAAATACGTATTTTCATGAAAATTGAAGCCCTAGATGCAATTAAAAATATAAAAAAATCCTTTGCTGTAATTGCGAGGTGTCTTTGACAAGCCAGCTCTTGAAAAAAAGCTAAGCGAGCTGACTGAAAAATCTTCTAAAGAGGATTTCTGGAATAATCAGAAGGAAGCCCAAACAATATTAAAGGAAAAATCAGCGATAGAAAATAAGCTGAATGCCTACAATAAAATACTTTCTGCTTATGAAGATGCTGAAACGCTTAACCAGCTTGGCGTTGAGGCGAATGATAATTCCGCAATAGAAGAAGCAGAAAATTCTTTTATCACCCTTGAAAAGCAAGTGAAAAAATTTGAGCTTGAGGCTCTATTTACTGGCGAAGCAGATGCGAATAATGCGTTTCTTGAGGTTCACAGCGGTGCAGGTGGCACTGAAAGTTGCGATTGGGCGATGATGCTTATGAGAATGTATCTGAGATGGGCGGAGGCCAATAATTTCAAAACAGAAATTTTAGACGAATTACAAGGCGAAGAAGCCGGCATAAAATCAGCAACAATCCGCATAATTGGTGAAAACGCTTATGGTTGGTTAAAGGGCGAAAATGGTGTTCATCGCTTGGTTAGAATCTCCCCGTTTGACGCGAATGCGAAGCGTCATACTTCATTTGCATCAATTACAATTTATCCTGAAGTTGATGATAATATTGAAATAAAAATTGAAGATAAGGATATAAGAATTGATACCTTAAGGGCTTCAGGGGCGGGTGGCCAGCATGTTAATAAAACGGAATCCGCAATTAGAATTACACATATTCCAACAAATATTGTGGTTTCTTGCCAAAATTCAAGATCACAACATAGCAATAAGGCAGAGGCTTTTAGGGTTTTGCGAGCAAAATTATATGAGCAAGAAATTAAAAAAAGAGAAGCCGAAAAACAATTAGCGGAAGAAAATAAATCAGATAATAGTTGGGGAAACCAAATTAGATCTTATGTTCTTCACCCATATCAAATGGTAAAGGATTTGCGAACTGGTTTTGAAACTTCAGATACAAGTGGTGTGTTAGATGGAAATTTACAAGGTTTTATGAATTCTTGGCTTTCAGGAGAAAGGAGGGAGTAGGGAGTAGCATCAACTTATTTTGAAGTGAAGTCTAAGTGTCATTCTGAGTGAAGCGAAGAATCTAATTAATAAACTTTTAGATCTTTCGCTTTGCTCAAGATGACAAAAGTTTCTAAAAGCTCAGGTTTTCCAAAATTCTCTTACTTCACATCTTCACCGAAATAGACGCCCCAGATATTTGGGGTTTCAATATAGCCACTAACATCAGAGGCTTCGACATTGCAAAAACCTTGTTTGCAAGTATCAATTTCTACCACTACACCATTTTGAAGAACCGCTTTAACTGATGATTCTGCTGATTCAGAAGAATATAATTTAGAGTTATTATTTTTTATAATAGCTGTTCTTTTGCCTGAAAGCTGAGATTTGTGAATCCAGCCTTCATCGCCTTGAATATCTCTAACTTTACGCCAATGCTCATATTCTTCAGTGATTTCTAAAGGGATATTTTTTCTAACTAAAACCCATTTGATTGGATATCTTTTGCCGGGGCCTGTTCTAACATTAGCCTCTTTAGAAGCAAGAGATGCAAACCTTGGAAGTGGTAACCCTGTTGGTTTTATATCTTCTGCATTACTTGCAAAGCTAAGTAATATAAGAAAAGTAATGGTAGCAAAATTTTTTAACATATTGTTTAATTTTTTTCAGTAGCTGAAGAAATTTTACTATTAATATCTTCTAAAACTATTTCATCAGAATTTTCTTTATCATAGAAATCTTTTGCTTTTTTCCACTGATATAGTGCTTCTTTTCTACGCCCTAACTTCCAATATAAATCACCAAGATGGGAATTTATAACTGAATTATAAGGCAATGCGAGTGAGGCTTGCTCTAAGAAAGGCAAGGCTTCAACATAAAAACCAAGCTTATATAAAGCCCAGCCATAACTATCAAGAATATGAGGTGCACCGCCACTTTTTATCACGGCTGCTTCAAGCATAGCCCTTGCTTGCTTGATGTTTTTATTTTTTACAAGCCAACTATAAGCAAGATAATTTAGAGATTCTGGGTTTTCAGGATATAACTGCACAGATTTTTTTAGATAGGCTTCAGCATCTGCCCAATTACCTAGCTTATCATATGCGATACCTATATTAAAAAATAAATTCCAATGCTCTGGAACGATTTTAGTAATTTCCTGCTCTGCGATTTTATATTCTTTTATAGCATTTTTATAATCTTTGCTATTTAAGTAGATTCCACCTTTAGCAAAGGCAACTTGAAAGGTTAGTTTAGGATCTTGATTTAGATTTTTTAATATCGCTAAAGCCTCATCATCTTTTTTCAGATTATGCAAATTGATTGCTTTTGAAAACAAGGATTCTTGGTAATTTGGATCAGATTTTTCAACCTCATCATAAACCGCATTTGCTTCTTCCAAGCGGTTCATAGATTCAAAAATTAGGGCAAGAAGTTTTTTAAGTTTATAAAGCTCAGGGTCTAAATATCTAGCCAAACGAACATAAATAACAGCTTCTTCCAAATTTTTGCTTTGTAGAGAATATTGGGCAAGCTCAAAAAAAGTTTCCGCAATAAATTTTTTGGATTTTACTTCTATTGGAAAATCTTTTCCCTCAATTAAAATTGGTTTATTATTTGCTAAATCATTAATCATCGCTCTGTTGAATGAAAAAACAGAAAGCATGTAAGTAACAGTGATGTTATCAATTACCTTAAAAGCATTTTTGAAATCTTGATTTATCGCATAAGACCAAGCCAAAATAAGTGGCAACACAACGGCATCTAAGTGAGATTTATCTTCAACTTTTGGATCAGTAATTTCTTTAAGAACCTTAAAATTATCTTTAGAATTGCCTTCCTTAAAATTTTTAAGAGAAACTAAAAGATAAGGTATTGGCGATAAATTATCAGGTTTTACATTATTTTCTTTATCAAGCTCAATATTTCTTTTTGCCTGTAAAATTGCTTTTTCATAATCTCCCTTGAAAAGGTAAATGCCATATAATTTATTCAGAATATCGGTGTTGTCAGGATCTTGCTCAAGAGCTTTTTCAAAAAATTTAACAGCATTATCAAAATCACCAGTTTTTTGTGCAACTGATGCTGTCAAAAAATCTCCGTAAGAGGAGGATTTTATAAGGCTTTTTTTATCGTCAATTTCTATGGAATCTTTAGATACAACAATATTCGCAACATTAAATTTTCTGAGTAATTCAATACCGATCACTAAAACGAGTAGTAATATAATTAAGTAAAAAATTTTTCTCATAGGCACTAATTTTTTCTAAAGGAATCTATTGCAAAATATATATAAAATATATGGGTTACAAAATATACTAAATTTGAAAAATTAAATAATTTTACACCCAAACTATATGATAAAAATTCTAATAAAACAATCGGCGTTAATGTAAAGGCTGAAATTATTAAGCAAAGCCTATACTCAAATACAACATTTTTTATTAAAAAACTAATTAATATTCCAACTAAAAAACTATATAAAATTGCACTTATTAGGTATTTAACAAAAAACCAAATTAAGCACATAAAAAAAATTGCAAAAATATTTATGTTTAGAATAGAGATTAAATCATAAAGAAAATTTTTTGTTTTGAATTTACTTTCGTTTTCCTCACTTTTTTCAAAGTAATTTTGGAATGAATTAAAAACATCTGAAGCAACCAGTGAAGTTTTAGTTTTGTTAATATTATCAATAATTATAAGCTCATTATCTTTTAATATGATTGGGCTTTCTAGCTTTTCACTAATCTGGCGGTTTGTATCAATAACAGCTAGTAACTCATCATTTGAGTTTTTGATAAAATAAGGCTCAGAGCCTTCAGAATGAAACTCATTTTTTTTGTAAGTAATTTCAGGGGTTTGGCTGACGATAAAATCAATTTTATTAAGAATATCTTCTTCAGATAAATTTGTTAAAAAATTTGCATCAGTAGAAATAATTTTGTTAAGAGAATTTTTAACCTGCAAACTACAGGGAATCGCAAGAAAAATTGCTAGAATAAAAATATATTTAGCGTATGAAATTTTTCTAGAAAAAAACAAAGATTTGTAAAATCCCCTTGAAAATAGGCTTTTATAAATTGCCTCTATGTAAAATTGGTTTTTCATTTTTTTCTATAAAACTCTCTAGCTTTTTCTAAATCTTCTTGTGTATCAACGCCAAGTGGAATTTCATCACTTTGCACAACACCTATTGTAAGATTATTCTCTAAAGCTCTTAATTGCTCCAGCTTTTCCCTTTTTTCAAGAGGGCTTGCTGGAAGGCTAACAAATTTTTTCAAGGCTGAAATTTTATAAGCATAAATGCCGATATGATGCCATAAATCACCATCGCCATAAGGTGCAGTCGCACGAGTGAAATATAAGGCCTTGCCAGTATTTGCATCTTTGCTATCCCAACTAACAACAGCTTTTACTACATTTGGATTGGTTTTTTCATCTTCTTTTGTAATTTTTGCAACTGGTGTAACAATATCAAAATTGTAATTCTTATTTGAAATTGCCTCTAAGCAGAGATTTATAACTTTTGGTGAAATTGCTGGTAAATCCCCTTGTAAATTAATAACATATTCAAATTTATCTAGCAGGTTTAACTTTTCCAATCCTTGATAAATTCTATCAGTGCCAGAAACTAAACTCGCATCAGTTAAAACGGCTAAGCCATTGTTTTTATTGATAACTTCAATTATTTCATTTTCTGCCGCAGCAACAAAAATATCTTTAATTCCAGTTTTAAGACCTTGTTCAAAAACCCTTAGAATCATAGGTTTTCCTTCAATATCCGCTAGAGGTTTATTAGGAAGCCTAGTTGAGCCAAGCCTTGAAGGTATCGCAATTACGGCAGACATAAAAAGAATGGAAATATTGGTTGATTTATAAAATATATTTTGTATAAGCCAAATTCTTAAAAATTAAAGGCTTAAATTTATGAAAGCAAATATTCACCCAGATTATCACCAAATCACAGTTAGAAGAACTGATGGTTCTGAATTTGTAACTTTCTCAACTTACGGCAAAGAAGGTGATATTCTTCAGCTTGATGTTGATACTCTAAACCACAATGCGTGGGTTGGTGGTAAAACTAAAGTTAATGAAAAAGCAGGAAATGTTGCGAAATTCAACCAAAGATTTGGTGGTGTTAATTTCTCTGCATCTGCTGGTAAAGTTGATGCTTCAACGCTTGCAGATAAGCCTAAGAAAGTTGACCCTGCAAAAGATGCAGCTAAGAAGAAAAAGAAATAATATTTTTTAGAGTTCTATTTTACAAAGCCAGCAATCGCTGGCTTTTTTTATTTTTATGAAAAAAGTTGAAATTTACACAGATGGTGCGTGTTCTGGAAATCCCGGCAGAGGCGGTTGGGGTGCAGTGCTTATCTATAATGGCGTGCAGAAGGAAATCTCAGGGTTTGAGCCTCAAACCACTAATAATAGAATGGAGCTTAAAGCACCTATTGAAGCACTAAAAATTCTCAAAGAAAAATGTGAAGTTAATATTTACACCGATAGCCGATATGTACAAGAAGGTATTACAAAATGGATATTAAATTGGCAAAAAAATGGTTGGCGTAATTCTAGTAAAGAGGAAATAAAAAACGCTGATTTGTGGCAAGAATTACTTACTCAATCGCAAAAACATCAAACCTCTTGGCATTGGGTGAAGGGGCATTCTAACAACATAATGAATAACCTTGCTGATAAACTTGCCACCTCGGCTATAGAAAATAATAGATAAAATTTGTAATTGGTGTTAGGGCTTGTTTTGAAGTGCGGTTTAAATTAAAAATCCCCTCCCCTGTTTACGGGGGAGGGTTAGGGAGGGGGCTTACTAATTGATTGGCCCCACCTCTTAATCTCCCCCCGTAAACAGGGGGAGAAATTTTTTCTATGCCCCCTTAAAGCAAAATTAGGGTGGTTTATAATAACATAATAAATTAATCAAAATGGAAAAGCCCCTTTGGCAATGGATAGTTTTTGGCGTGGTTGTTGTAACTTTGCTGATTTTAGATCTCGGCGTTTTTAATAAAAAAGATAGGGAAATGTCTTTCAAGCAAAGTGCTTTGATGAGTGCGTTTTATGTGGCAATTGCTTGCTTGTTTGGCTTATATATTTATCTAAATTTAGGGGCTGAGAGCTCAGCACTTTATTTCACTGGATATATTATTGAAAAAACTCTTTCGTTGGATAATGTTTTTGTAATTTCAATTATATTTACTTATTTTGCAATTCCTAGAATTTATCAACACAGAGTTCTATTTTGGGGGATTGTCGGAGTTTTAATTCTTCGTGCAATTTTAATTGGCATAGGTGCAAGTTTGATTGAAAATTTCCACTGGGTTTTATATATTTTTGCGGTTTTCCTGATTTTTACAGGTTTCAAAATGTTCTTTGGCGGTGATGAAGAAATTGACATTGAGCAAAATAAACTCTTAAAATTCTTACGAAAAAATTTCAAAATTACAAAAGAAATTCAAGGTAATAAATTTTTTGTTTCCTATACTGAAAATAACAAAAAAACTCTTTATATTACGCCACTTTTTGTAGCACTTTTAGTGATTGAATTTGTCGATTTAGTATTCGCACTTGATAGCATTCCTGCGATTTTTGCAATTACTACTGATCCATATATAGTCTACACTAGTAACATTTTTGCAGTTTTAGGGTTGCGTGCTTTATATTTCTTTTTGGCTGAAATGGTGCATAGATTTATTTACCTAAAGCCAGCACTCGCGATTGTTCTAATTTTTATTGGCTCTAAAATATTTATTAGTGATTTTATTTTGGGCGGTGAAAAATTCCCAATTAATATCTCAATATTAATAACAACTGGTATTATTAGTGCTGGGGTTGTTTATTCTCTGATTAAGACGAGGAGACCTTGTTAGGTATAGATATATATAAGTTCCTTAACCACGAATTGTCACCCCGCATTTATTGCGGGGTTAATTGTTGAAATTACTTATAAACCTTATGTTATGAGCTTGTTTTTTGGTTAACCCCGCAATAAATGCGGGGTGACACTAAAGAGAAAAAACAGCAGAAGTTAATTAAAATCTACCTTTACCTAACAATACCAACTAGGAAAAATTAAAATCACTTGAAGCAAAAAATCTTTTCTGTATAAGCCAAAACTAAACTAAATTTAATAAATTATTATGGCTATTGAAAGAACATTATCAATTCTAAAACCAGATGCAACTAGAAGAAATTTAACTGGAAGAATCAACGCTCGCTTTGAGGAAAACGGCCTTAGAATCGTTTCACAAAGAAGGGTTAGGCTTAGCCGTCTGCAAGCTAGAAATTTTTACATAATGCATAAAGATAGACCTTTCTATGATGAGTTAGTTGAATTTATGGTTTCTGAGCCAGTTGTTATTCAGGTTTTAGAAGGTGAAAATGCAGTGCTTAAAAATCGTGAGATTATGGGTGCAACTGACCCAAGCAAAGCTGCTGCAGGAACGATTAGAAAAGATTTTGCTCTTAGCATCGGTGAAAATTCAGTGCATGGTTCTGATAGTGCGGAATCAGCGGAAAGGGAAATCCGTTTCTTCTTTGCTGATATTGATATTGTAGGTTAAATGCTGGAAAACAATAAATCTCAACTCCGAAAGAAATATCGTGAGGCTAGAAATTTATTGTCAGAGAAAAAAAGAAAACTCTTAAGCAGAGAAATCTGTAGAAATTTTTTCGCCAATATTAAAATTCCAAAAAACTCTGTAATTGCTGGTTATTTAGCTTCAGAAAATGAGGTTGATATTTCTATTTTGTTAGATTTATTTTCTGAGCAAAATCATAAAATCTGCTTGCCTTGCGTGGTGGCAGAAAACAAACCTATGGTTTTTAGAGAATATAAAAAAGGCGTAAATCTTATAAAGAATAAAAAATATAATTTTCTTGAATTACCTGAAAATCTGCCAGAAATACAGCCTTATTTAATAATTACCCCATTGGTTGCTTTTGATACTGCCAAAAATAGAATAGGGCAGGGTGGCGGTTTTTATGATAGAACATTTGAAATGCTTCAAGATTACGCAGAGTTTTTATCAGTTGGCGTTGCTTATGAATGCCAAAAAGCCCCCTTTATTACCGCAGAAATAAAAGATTTTAGATTAGACGCTATAGTTACTGAAAAAGAAATTTATCTTTAGTATTAGTTAATGAAAAGTTATAATACATTAATAAAATTATCTAAGCAGCAATTAGATGCAAAGCGAAGAGAGTTAACCGAAATTTTAGATAAAAAAGAGAGTTTTTTGAATAAAGTAAAATTTCTTGAAGAAGAATTAAGATCAGAATTCAAGCTAATTTCTGCGAATAATAATATTCCGCCTGAAATTAAAAGCCAGTTTTTGGCTTACGCAAATGGAGTTCTTTCTAAGCAATCAGATTTAATGAGGGAGGCTGAGAAATTAAATCCAGAAATTAATAAATTAAATGAGGAAATTTTTGTTTTATTTACCGAAATGAAAAAAATAGAAATTTATCGAGATAATAAAATTCAAGAAATTGAAGAATTATCTAACAAAAAAAACCAATTAGAGCTTGATGAAGTTGCGATAAATAGCTTTATTCGTAACCAGAAATTTTTTTAACTGAAAGAACTCTATAAGGCGTGGTATCAGCACTTTTATAGTAAGTTCGCATTAGAAGTTCAGCAATAAACCCAGTTGTAATTAATTGCACGCCTGCAATAAGAAGTAAAATACCTATGAAAAATAGAGGCCTGCCACCTATATCTTCGCCAAGAATTTTTAAGATAAGCAAGTAAAACTCAATCAAAGAGCCACCACCTAGAGAGATTAAACCAAGTGAGCCAAATAAATGCATCGGCTTTTGGCGATATTTTATAAAAAACCCCATCAAGAGTAAATCACTTGCAACCCTTAGCGTGCGAGATAAACCATATTTTGAAACGCCGAATTTTCTAGGGTGGTGCTTAACATCAATTTGTGCAATTTTAGCCCCCTTTAGACTGGCTAAGATTGGAATAAATCTGTGAAGCTCACCATATAAATCAAGTGATTTTGCAAGCTCAGTTTTCATAATTTTTAGCGTGCAACCATAGTCAGAAATTTCAAGTTTGCTCATGCCGTAAATTAATTTATTCGCAATTTTACTAGGAATTTTGCGGAGTAATAAACCATCTTTTCTTTTTGCACGCCTGCCTGCAACCATATCTAAGCCTTCAGATTTTAGCTTTTCAAGCATTATTGGAATATCTGTTGGGTCATTTTGCAAATCTCCGTCTAGGAAAGCAAGATACTCCCCTTCTGCATATTCAATGCCAGCTGCCATTGCTGATGTCTGCCCAAAATTTCTGGTGAATTTAACTAATTTTATATTGCCTTCCTTTAATGAATTTATTTTTTCAACTGAGGAATCGCTTGAGCCATCATCAACGAAAACAATCTCATATTTCAAGTTAGTGATAGCATTTTTTATCGCTTCAACCATTGGGGAAATATTATCTTCCTCATTATAAATAGGAATAACGATTGATAGATCTAATTTAGAAGAAAAACTCATTTAAGAAAAATTTTAGAATTTGTATTTAACTTGTAGTAATGCCATTCTAGGAATTTCAGAAGCGGTTGAATAGATGATTTCATCAAATTCTTGGTGATTATCATCAAATAAATTTTGCCCTGTTAAAGAAACTTCTATTTTATCAGTTGGGTTATACATAAGGCTTGTATCAAACCTTGTATGGCTTTCAATATATCTTTTTGCACCAGCACCTGTATAATAAATAATATCGTCGTAAAAATAAAGAGCATTATTCATAGATATTTGATTACTAAACCTATAATTTGAAATCAAATTATATTGAAAATTTGGGCTTCTATTTTCATCTCTAGCAAGGCCTGTATCGGTGCTACCAATATGGGTATGCATATTTTGTTTAATGAATGAATAGCCGAGTTTCAAATCCCAATTTTCTTTAATTCCCCAAATTGCAAAAGAATCAAAGCCATAAGTTTCACCAAAGCCATTATTGTTAATTCTCAAAATTTGAGAGCCACCTGACATTCTATTAAAATCTATTGTTCTTAAATCAGAATAATCATTGTAATAAAAGCTTGTTTCAAAATATACATTGGATTTTACATTGCTTCTAAAACCTAATTCGTATGCGTTTAGGTTTTCTGATTCGTAAGCTGGGTTACCTTCTATTAAGGCTAAACCATAAGGAAGACCAGCAGGAGCAAATCTTTCAAAACTATTTTCGCCCCTTGATGGCAATCTAATAGCTCTAGAGATTGCACCCCAAATTGAGTGATCTTCATTAATGTGATATAAAACCCTTGCGTTAGGTTGCATTTCAAAATTTGTGAAATCATTATAATCAAATTTAGAGCCTAGGATAAGGTATAATTTATCTTCAATAACTGAAATTTTATCTTGAATAAAAGTGTTAAAAATATTGAAGTTTGTGCTTTCTGGCCTGTATGCAAGGTGAGCGGTGTTGCCTAAATTATCATTTATAACTCTATTTCCAATACCTGAGGTTAAATTATGCCTACCAGTGTTATATTCGAATTGCCAGTCAAAATCATAAGTTATAATTTCTTGCTCTAAAATTGGCAATGTATCTCTGTAAGTGTAATCAACATAAGTTTGCAGGGTAGATTGAACATCACCGATTGGTATATTCCATTTTAACATTAAATTTCCGCCAGAGAAATCTTCTCCTAAATCTTCGTTTCTTGTGAAAGGGAATGAAGAAGTTGGCATTTGTAAATCTGAATTTCTTCTGCCAGAATAAAAATCTCCTTGTAAAGTAAATTTATTATAAACTGATTCCATTCTAAAACCAGCTTGGCCTTTATGCCAATTATCATCATTACTTCTTTGAACGCCAACCCTCTTGAAATCAGAAAATTCTTTGTGATTTGCGTAAATTCTGTAATAGTCAAAATCATCAGTTCTAAAAGCAGTTCTAGCCTCAACTGCATTTTCGTGAGAACCAATTGTAGTTTTTGCATATGAGCTTTGAGTTTTTCTAGCTTCTTTTGAGATAATATTAATAACGCCATTTACAGCATTTGGCCCCCATAATGTTCCACCAGGGCCTCTAATCACTTCAATTCTGTCTATGTCATCTATTGGGTAATCTTGAACATCCCAAAATATTCCAGAAAATAATGGAGTGTAAACCGTTCTACCATCAATTAAAACAAGAAGTTTATTTGAAAATTGCCTGTTGAAGCCTCTAATTGAAATTGCCCAGCTATTAGCAGTGGTTCTTGAAACCTGAACCCCTGGAACCATTCTCAGGGCTTCTGGAATTGAAGTAATTCCAGCTTTTTTAATATCCTTAGATTTTAATACATATACGGAACCAGCAACTTCTTTAACTTTCTCTGGCCTTTTTGAACTTGAAAATATATCTAGCTGATCATATTCCTCTGCTGACATATTCACTAATCTATCAATTTCTTCTTGTGATATAGAAGATAAATCCACCCCTTCAACTATCTGTGCGTGAGAGTTAAAACTTAAACACATTATTAATAAAAAAACAAATAGTAATTTAATTTTAAGTTTCATATTGAACCTCTTGGTTTTCAAAGCAGATAACATAAACCTCTATGCCAGCATTTGCGTAATAATTTACAGCACCTAAATATTTAGTTTCAATAAATTTGAAATTGTTTGTCGCAAAACTCTTAAATAATCTAACCCTAGCTTTAGTTGAGCTAATAAACAAATATTTTACTTTTAATTCTTTAGTAATTTCATAAAATTTTTGAAAGGCTGTGATGTAATGGAGAGGGTTTTTTCTATAATCAGTGTGCATTGCGTATCTTGAAACTTCGCAATATCTATTATTTTGTAAATCAAGCTCTGGAAATAGATTTTGATATGAAAACCCTAGAGCCTCGTTTGGCAAAGAGAATTTTGCATCTTTATTATTAGTAGTAATTCTAACGCCAGAAATAATCTCATTATTAACCCTGCCTATTAAAAAATTACTATGCATATCTCTTGGGTCAATTTTTTTATATGCATCTGGAAGGTTGAGTTCATTCTCGTAATATTTATCAATTAGGTTTGTGTAATCTCTTAAGAAATTAGGATCTCTTGACCATTCATAAACAACATCTTCAGATTCTTTAGTTAGTTTTCCAGACGAAATAGTAGGGTTAGAGAAATTCTCAGTGTTGAGTTTTAATATAGATTTGAACTTCATATTCATAAAAATAAGATATTATAAGGGGTTTCTAAGTAATATAAAAATTAGATAAAATTTTAGATAATTTTGAAGATATACAAGATTTGTATTAATTTTGCAACGGCTTTTGTAACTTAAAGTTGAGTTGCAATAAGGCTCTCAACTGATTTTTGATTTTATTTTATATAATTCTTCCAATGCTTGCTTGGGTGTTAAATTATCCGGTGATAGATTTTTTAGGTGGTTTATTAGATTTTCAAAATTTTCAGAAATGTAATTTGCCTCTTTTTCATTGGGGGAATTATTTGGATTTGTATTCGCAAAAAGCGGTAAATCCTCACTGAAAATTTTAACGGGATTATCTTGGTTATTTTTTTCCAAAATTTTCAAAATTTGTGAAGCGCGATTTATAACTTTTTCAGGAAGGCCAGCAAGTTTTGCAACATTTATTCCATAAGATTTTCCAGCGATGCCATTAATAATTTTGTGAGAAAATATAATCTCACCATTCCATTCTTTCGTTTGGGTTGTGTGCAGAGAAATTTTATTTAGCTTTTTATTAAGCTCGGTTAATTCGTGGTAATGCGTTGCGAAAAGTGTTCGGCAATTTAGTTTATTGTGAATAAACTCAAGCACTGACCAAGCGATTGAAATTCCATCATAAGTGGAAGTTCCTCTGCCTATTTCATCTAGGATAACAAGGGATTTAGAGGTTGCGTTATTTAGAATTGTAGCGGTTTCAATCATCTCAACCATAAAAGTGGAATGACCTTTTGCGAGATTATCCGAAGCCCCAACCCTGCTAAAAATTTTATCAATCACGCCGATATTTGCAAAAGATGCAGGAACAAAACTACCAATTTGAGCCATAATTGCTATTATTGCATTTTGACGCAGGAATGTTGATTTGCCGCTCATATTTGGCCCTGTTATTAGCCAGATTTTATCTTCCTCAGAAAGTGAAATATCATTTGCGATATAATTATTTTTTGAAAATTCCTTAAGATTATTTTCAACAACTGGGTGCTTTGCATCTTTCAAAATAAAATTTTCAGTTTCATCAATTATTGGGCGAGTAAGGTTTTTATTTTCTGCAAATTTTGCAAGCGAGGTAAAGAAATCAAGCTCTGCAATAGAATTTGCATTCGCAAGAATTTCTGTGGTTTTAGATTTAATTTTTTCGCAAATTTCACGATAAATTTCAATTTCCAACGCTATTGCGTAAGATTGAGAATTGACGATTTTATTCTCAATTTCTCTAAGTTCTTGTGTTGTATATCTTATGTTCCCAGCCATAGTTTGACGATGCAAAAAATAGCTTGGGATTTTATCAATCTGCGATGGCGTAACTTCCAAAAAGAAGCCGAGAATGTTGTTATGCTTGATTTTTAGCGTTGTAATTCCGGTTTCATTTCTATATTTTTCAACTAAATTATTTAGAATATTTTCAGAATTTTCTTTGGTTTTTCGGTAATCATCAAGTTTTGCATTATAATTTTCTTTGATAAAATTCCCCTCTGAAATTGTTGGCGGTGCTTGCTCTTTAATAGATTCTTCCAGTAAAAATAAAATTTCTTGATTATCATCATTTTGAAAAAGGGATTTTATTTTTGAAGGAACTTCATTCGGGTAAGATTTTACCAAATAGCAAATATCTAAAAAACTTTTGAGACCATATTTCAAAGCTTCCAAATCTCTAGGGCTTGAGCGGTTTAGATGAACGCGAGAGATTATTCTCTCAATATCTGGGGTGGATTTTAAGCAAGATATTATATTTTCTGATAGAGAAGAATTTTGAATAAAAAACTCAATATTATCAAGTCTAGTATGGATTTCGTTGATGTTAATTAAAGGTTTGGCGAGGGCTTTTTGTAAAAATCTTGCACCGCTTGCGGTTTTAGTGAAATTCATCACGCCAAAAAGAGAATTTTTAATATTGCCATTTTGCGATTTGAAAATTTCTAAATTATTAAAACTGGCTGAATCAATTTCCATAAAGTCTTCTTTTGCAGATTTCTTTGGAAATAAAATATTTGGTTTGGAATTTGGTTGCGTCGAGCTGATATAATCCAGCAAAACTCCTGTTAAGCCAAGTTCTGAGTCATTCAAGTTTAAGGCTTCAATAGTGCTAATATTATAAAAGTTTTTGAGTTTTTCTTCCCCTCTTTTTTTGGAAAATTGAGATTTATCAAAATTAGTAATTATTTTTTTATAGTGATTAAAAATTTCAGAAAAATCCTTATCGGAAAATAATTCATCAGAAATTAAAATCTCTTTAGGGTTTAATTTTTCAATCTCAGAGAATAAATTTTCTTTTTCGCAATTTGATAAATAAAATTCTCCAGTGGAAATATCACAATAACCTATTGAAAATTTCGTCTCTTTTTTATTGATGCAAATTAGATAATTTGCGTAGAATCCTTCTAGTAGGTTTTCTTCTGTGATGGTTGCTGGCGTTACAATTCTAACAATTTCCCTTTTTACTACGGCTTTATATCCACGCAATTTTTTGGCTTCTTCAGGGGTTTCAACTTGTTCACAAATACCAACTTTATAGCCTTTTTTGATAAGCTTGCTCAAATAGCCTTCATAAGAATGATGCGGAACGCCACACATTGGGATTTCCTTGCCTTGATGCTCACCCCTTTTAGTTAAAACAATTTCAAGCTCAGTAGCGGCGATGATTGCATCTTCAAAAAACAGCTCATAAAAATCCCCCATTCTATAGAATAGCAAAATATCAGGGTGATTCTTCTTAACCTCAAGATATTGCTGCATCATTGGGGTAACAGCTTGAGGTTTATCTTCTATCGCCTCAGGCTCTTGTGGTTTTCTTTTTTGAGGGAGTTTCATTGGATTAATATTTGAAGATATTTTAATATAATATCTCTAGAAAATATGGCAAAATAAAAAAATATCAGTTTTTTGAATGTAGAAAATTATCTCTCTATCCCTAGTTTTTTATCAGGATTATTTTTTAATTCTTCAATCATACGACGAACTCTTTCGCCTGCAATTGGGTGAACTTGAGGTTTTGATATTGAAAATAGAGTTACTATTGCATTTAATGGTCGCTTTGCTTTTAGTTCTGAAATAAAAGATGGTGGCTTCGGTTTTCTTAATTCGGGCATTAAATAAAATTCAGCACAGGCTTTCTCTGCGTCACTGAGGTTTGTTATGTTTGGAGTTGTTTCGCCTAACCTTCCTTTATAGTGACGAGTTATTGCTCCCATTATGTCGTTTACGGATGAGGTGGCGAATCTATCACATTCTATCTCTGTTTTTCTACCTCTTGAGCTTGTTACATAATCATAGGGTAGAATAATTTTAATAGATTCTAAGAAATTAGCCGTAAGTGCTGTTGTTGCAAGAGCGGTAAAGGCAACAGCTTGGTTTAAGTATTCTCCACCAAAAATTTTTGATGCTATAGCGGTAGCTGCAGTAATAATAAGGGGTGAATATCTAACGGCATTAACTAGGGTTGGGCTTAAGATTTTTTCAATTATTGAGGGTTTATTTAGACTATGTCGGATTTCATGCTTAAAAGTGTGAAGCATAGCATCTTTTGAATATTTTGTTGCAGCTTCAAGTGAATACAAAATTCTGTTGTTATATACGTCGTAACTTGCTGGGTATTTGCTTCCAATAACTAACTGAGGTGGTTGCCAATCTTTTCTTCTATCGGGAATTGTATGTAGGTTTTTGAGTGTGTAATCTATCGCTTCTTCATAAGCTAAATAAATACTTGGAAACCTTTGTGAGTTTTTAATGGTGTTTGATAGATAGATATATATATCTTCTTCACTCATTCTGATTGCATCTTTGCCAGAAAAAACTATTTCATTTTTTGAATAGCTGAAGATTGGGGGGTAATCATTCTTTACATCAACCCTAATATTTGGAAATTCCCAACCATCAGGCTTAAATACGCTTCTTTCTAAGTTGTTTCTTAATTCATTTTCAGCTCTTGTATAGGCTGAGTGGAGTTTTGGAAAGTTTGATTCTATACTTTCATTGAAATTTGTCATAAATTAACTAATTAACTTTTTTTGTAATTTTATCAGCATTAGGTTAAAAAAACATTAATCTTATTTAATTTTATATAAATTTACTTGAAAACCCCGAAAAATCAATCTCTAATCGGCTTTAGAATGAAATATTTGCCATATGAAAAAAGCTGTTATCGTTGATTTTTTAAGAAGCCCGTTCACAAGGGCTACTAAGGGTGAGTTTGCGGAAGTTAGGCCTGATGATTTAGCTGGGCATATCATTAAGGAAATCGTTAGAAGGAATAATCTTAAAGTTGAAGATTTGGAAGATCTTAAAATGGGTTGTGCCTTCCCAGA
>JANRLM010000017.1 GCA_033762595.1 Rickettsiales bacterium | reverse complement strand
AAGGAAAGCCCAAGTGCAATATCTCGCGTAATATGAAGCCCACCAACAGGAACCGAGCTAAAATAAACCGGATACCCCTCAGAAAATATAGCAATTGAAGTATTACCCGCACCAATATCAAGCATAGTAACGCCAATATCCATTTCATCATCACTTAGGCAAGCAAGCCCTGATGCATAGGCGGTTGCAACAAAATCTTTCACATTAAGATGGCATTTTGCGAGGCAATTTTTGATATTTTTCACGGCAGTTTTTGAAGCTGTAACCACATGCAAATTGGTTGAAATTAACTGCCCAAACATTCCGAGAGGGTCTTTAATCCCCTCATTATCATCAATCTTATAGCCAACTGGAACGGATTGGATAATCTCTGTTTCAGAGTTCTCAAACAATTCATTGCCCTTATTTATCATCAAATCAATATCTTTCAGAGTTACTTCGTGGCCTGAAATTTTTGTTTCAATATTGATATGATTTGAAGTGATGCTTGAGCCTGAAATATTAACATAGGCCTCGTCTATTGTTTCGCCAGCCATTTTCTCAGCAGCGTTGAGGGCAGCTAAAATTGCTCTTTCCGCCTTTTTAATATCAATTATAATTCCAGCTTTTACGCCCTCAGAAAATTGATGCCCAAAACCTAGAATTTTAGGCCTGCCATCACCATTGATGGAAGCAATAACGCACACCACCTTGCGACTGGCGATATCTAGCACCGCAATTTTATTAGGCTTAGACAATTTTGGTTTTCCTTAGAGTTTAATTTATTTATTTTGAGAATGCTTTAGAAAATCGCAAATTTATATTGTTTACAAAGCATAGATTATACAAAATTTCATTTTTCTAGTGAAACTTTGCAACAGATTATTCAAACTTAACGCCTTGGGCGAGTTCTGGTGAGGTTTTGCCGTAATAGGTAGTTGAAGTTTGCCTTCTCATATAGGCTTTCCAGCTATCTGAACCTGATTCTCTGCCACCGCCAGTTTCTTTTTCACCGCCAAAAGCACCGCCAATTTCTGCGCCAGAAGTGCCGATATTAACATTTGCAATACCGCAATCAGAGTATTTTTTGAAGATTTCCGCTTCGCCTAAATCATTGGTAAATATCGCAGATGAAAGACCTTGCGGAACGCAATTATTAAGTTCAATCGCCTCTTCTAGCGTTTTATAAGGCATAATATAAACTATTGGGGCGAAGGTTTCGTGATGCATAATCTCCAAATGCTTATCCACTCTGATAATTGCGGGGTTAATATAAAAACCACCTTCACAATTTTTGATAATTACTCTATCACCGCCTGTAATTTTACCACCTTGTTTTTTGGCCTCAAGAATGGTTTTTTGCATATTTTTATATGCATTTTCATCAATGATTGGCCCAACTAAATTTTTATCATCAAGTGGGTTACCAATTTTATTTTTAAGCCCAGCAAATGATTTTATTAGCTTTTTCTGCAAATCATCAATCAGGCTGTGATGAGCAATTATCCTTCTTGTTGAGGTGCATCTCTGCCCTGCCGTTCCAACCACACCAAAAATAATTGAGGGCAGAACAATTTCCATATTTGCTGATGTAGTTACAATTACGGCATTGTTTCCGCCAAGTTCTAGCAGAGATTTTCCGAATCTCTTAGCTACATTTTCACCAACAATTCTGCCCATTCTGGTGCTTCCAGTGGCACTGATTAGAGCAATTCTTTTATCATTAACTAATTGCTCACCAATTTTATAATCACCTAGAATAATTTGAGAAATTTCTTGCGGAATTTTTATATTTTGCTCCTTAGTAAATCTCTGCAAAGCCTTGTAAAATATTGCTTGTGAGGCAAGAGCTGTGAGGGGAGTTTTTTCAGAAGGCTTCCAGATAACTGAATCCCCACAGATTATCGCAATGGCAAAATTCCAACACCAAACTGCAACTGGAAAGTTAAATGCACTAATAACGCCAACAATTCCGAGTGGTAGCCAATTTTCTTGCATTGAATGAAGGCTTCTTTCAGATTGCAGGGTTAGCCCAGAAATTGTTCTAGAAAGCCCAGTTGCGTAATCGCAAATATCAATCATTTCCTGCACTTCGCCACGAGCTTCTTCAATAATTTTCCCACATTCTATGGTAACTAAATTTGCTAAATCCTCTTTTACCTTTCTTAGTTCTTCAGCGTAAAGCCTAATTAATTCGCCTCTTTTAGGGGCTGGAATATCTCGCAGAATATTAAACGCATTTTGAGATTTCTTTATTTTTACCTCCACCGATTTTTTATCATCAGCTTTAATTTTAGCAATAATTTCAGAGTTAATTGGCGATTTAACAATTATATCTTCACCAGTAAAACTGCCAATTTCAACTGATAATTTACTAAGTAAATTTTTAATATTTATTTTCATGTTTTGGAAATATATGGAAATTAAAAAATGCTATATTTTAACTCTATAATAAATCTGCAAAGATTCAATTCTCAACTCCTAAAATCAGGTTTTTGATTAAAATCACCGCATTTAAGTTGCCAAATTGAGATAGCAGAAATAATCGCAGTTTCAGCCTTTAGAATCCTTGCCCCTAAGCCAATTCCGAATGAATTTTTGAGTTTATAAATTGCGTCAATCTCGCTTTTATCAAAACCGCCTTCCGCACCTATAAATATAATATTTTCAGGCTGATTAAGATTTTTATTTATTTGATTTATATTGCTTAAAACTTCTTCTGGATCGCCACCTTTTCCTGTTTCATCGCATAGAATAAAGATTTTTTCCTCTGAATTTTCTTGATAGGTTTTGAATAATTTTTCAAATTCAATAACGCTTGAAACATCTGGAATATCAAGTCTTTCGCATTGCTCGGCCGCCTCTATTGCAATTGCTTTTAGCCGTTCCAGATTAGCACCTTCTTTAATGGTATTTTTGAAAATGCAGGGAATGATTTTTCTAACGCCAAGCTCTGTTGCTTTTTGGATTATAAATTCTGGCTTTACAGATTTAACAGGGCTAAAAACAAGAGTTAAATTGGGTGATTGGTAAAAATCTCTTAGTTTTTTTGCTACATTCAATTCACAATTATTTTTACTGATTAGAAAAATTTTTGCCAAAAACTCGCCATCTGAGGAATTAAATAAAATAACATCATCACCAATCTTTTTTCGCATTACATTGGCTAGATAATGTGATTGCTCTTTAGTAAGATTTATATTTTGATTAATACTAAGTGGCACAGCCACAAATAGCCTTGAAACCTTATGATAACGCATATTAAAAACTATATTAGTTTAGCTCGGTTTGATAAGCCAGCAGGCACGTTATTGCTTATGTGGCCTTGTTTAATGGGTGTTTTAGTTGGCTGCCCCCTTATATTCTATGAATTTGTTTTCAAATGGGCGGCCATTCCAAACAATAATATCCCTACTTTTACAGCTTATTATAGTATGATTTTATTAGATTTCCTAACATTTGCAATAGGTGCATTTGTTATGAGATCTGCTGGTTGTATCATCAATGATATCTGGGATAGAAAAATTGATGCACAAGTTGAACGCACAAAAAACCGCCCACTTGCGAGCGGAAAAATAAGTTTGCTTGGTGCTTTGATATTCCTCGCAATTTTACTCTTTATTGGTTTATATATTTTTCTAAGCCTTGGATTATATGCTAAAATCACCGCTTTAATTGGGTTTGTGATGGCGATTTTCTACCCTGCAATGAAACGCATTACAAATTACCCTCAAGCTTTTTTGGGTCTAACTTTTAACATTGGTTTTTTGGTTGGCTATTTCCAAATTCTTGATTCTGAAAACCTACCAAAAACCTTATATAATTTAGGTTCTTTATATTATATAATCCCACTGCCTTTTTATTTTGCCCTTGCTTTATGGACAATTTTTTATGACACAATCTATGCATTTCAAGATAAAAATGATGATGAAAAAATTGGTGTAAAATCAACCGCAATTAGTTTTAATAAAGAAACAAAAAATATTCTTGTAAGGCTCGCAAGTATTAGTTTTATGCTAATTATCTGCACTTATTATCTAGCAATTTTGCCATTTCATGAATATAAATATGATTATCTTTACCCCGTTTTGTGCTTTTTGCCGGCGTATTTTTATATGTTTTATCAGGTGAAAAAAGTTGATTTATCTGATAAAAAATCTTGTGCGAAATATTTTAATCTTTCAGCTTATATAACTGGTTTATTGCTTTTTATAGGAAGTTTGATATTTCTAAACAGCCATTTAGAAAGTATTTTTCTAGGTAGTTATGATGAATTTGAATGTAATTAATTTTGTTAAATATAACCATACATAAACCAGAAGATTTTGAGGGAATGCGGAAAGCTGGAAGGCTCGCAAGCCAAATTTTAACTCGTATCACTGATTATGTTCAGGCGGGCGTTACCACAAATGAGCTTAATAATTTATGCCATAATTGGATAATTGAAGCAGGAGCAATTCCAGCACCGCTGAATTATCGTGGTTTTCCAAAATCGATTTGCACTTCGGTAAATCATGTGGTTTGCCACGGCATACCTGATGAACGCAAGCTTCGTGAGGGAGATATTGTTAATATTGATGTTACGGTGATAGTTGATGGTTGGTATGGGGATTCCAGCCGAATGTATATGGTTGGTAAGAAAATCCCTGTGAAAGCTCAGCGTTTGGCAGAAGTTGCAAAAGATGCTATGATGCTAGGGATTGAGCAAGTTCGCCCTGGGGCTTCACTTTGGGAGATCGGCAATGCAATTCAAACTTACGCTGAAAAGCAAGGTTTTAGCGTAGTGCGTGATTATTGTGGGCATGGCATTGGCAGAATTTTTCACACAACGCCAAATGTTGTGCATTATAGAGATGAGGCAAGCAAAAAAATTATTCTGCAAGAAGGAATGTTTTTCACCATTGAGCCAATGATAAATGCTGGCAAGGCTGAAACGATACTTTCGCTTGCTGATGGCTGGACGGTTACCACTCGCGATAAATCCTTATCCGCCCAATGGGAACACACAATCGGTGTAACCAACAACGGCTTTGAAATTTTTACGGTGGGTTAGGTTCTAGGCTCTTCTTGTGGATTTTGCTTGGTGAAGTTGGTGTTGAGCTTCCATATATGCTTCTTTTCGTTGCTCTAAGGTTGCGGCGTGTCTTGGGTTAGATTTTTTAACAGATAAATGTGCAACTAAAGCGGGGGCGTTTTTTCTTAAATGCACTTCCATTCTTTCTTCAATAATTGCTTTTCTAGCTTGGTATTCCACACTAAAAGTTATAGTTTTTTCACCTCTAATATAAGTCTTTTTTTCGAATGGTTTGCTAGAATTTTCCCTTTCCTTAATTTTAGCCTGAATTTCTTTATCAGTAACTTGTTTTGAAATTGCGACACATTCTTTATCTAATTCAAGTTTATTATCATTGGCTAATTCTAACTCTAATGTTTTTAGTGGGTTTATATGTAAATGTTTTGAGAATCTTCTTCTAATATGCTCAAAACATTCTTTAGGATCAGAATTTTGATTAAATTCAGTTTTTATATATTTACCATCATCATTTTTAATTTTTTGCCCCCTTTCATCTCTTACAAAATCTTCACCAAATGAAATTGCTACAAATTTTGCCATTTGATACATTTCATTTTTTGCATTTTCATTTTTTCTTTCTAGGCTACCTTCTTCATTTTTTAAGCCATTGGCAAAATATGGTGAATCTTTTAATATGTCTGTAAATTTATCCATAAATTTATCATCAACCATACCGATACAAGCGGCTACCATCTTTGTAAAAGTTTGGAAAGTTGTGCTTTTCTGATAAAATTCTCTAATTTTATTAGCGTCAAAATTTGGGTTTTTGAATGCTTCTTTCAATGTTTCCCCATAGCCTTTTATAACATTTGTATCACCACCAAATCTTGCACCAATATTATATCCTATCGCGCGGCTAATAACATAATAAGCCGTTAAAAATTCATATTCTTTTCTAGAGTCCGGCCTATCAGATGTATTCATTAATTTGGCTTGGAGCATAAGGTAATCGTGGTAAGGATCACCTTTTACATTCTCACCAATTGTAATAAAATTTCCTTCATTATCTAATTTTCCTTCAGAAAAATCTTGATATGGAGCTCTTGCACCGCTAAAACCATTAACATCAGTGCCAAAAAATGTTTTTAGATCTTTTCCTAATTCTTCCCATATATTTTGAAAATCATTAAATAGTTGATGCTCAGGAGTAAATTGTTCTTTAGTAAATTGAAAATTTCTTTCTTGTTCTTGTGACTTTATAAAAGCTTTATTTTTATCTGGTCTTAAAACTCTATTTACACCTTCACCTTGAAGCGTCATAAGAAACTTAAATTCTACGCCTCTTTTTCCTGCGATAGATGCCAATTGACGCATAAAATCTATATTGCCACCGCGTTCTGCAGCTAAACCACAACCGCCAAAACAAGCAATTTTAGCACCTTTGAATTCAGCATTTCTTTCTAATGCTTGATTCAAGAATTCTAAATTTTTACTATAACCTTCTTTATATTCCTTAATATTTTTATTAAATATAACAACAGAATCGCAAAGCTCTCTTAAAACATTGAATGCCTGAGAGTTTGCTGGTGCGCCCCCCCTTTTATGTAAATCACTTGTGCCAAGTAAAAAGCCAACTTCTTCAGATTCTATAAAATGTTTTATTAAAATTTTTTGATCATCATTTAATGCATCAAAATCTTTAGGATCAGTTTTTAATAAATCAGATAAATTTTTAATGATTGTGTAATTATTAATTTCCTCAACGAGCGGATATAATTTAATATCTTTCGTTTTGATGCCACTGGCTTGCATTAACCTTAGTGAATTTGCCATATGCTCGACAGATTTTAACTCTGAAAGAACAAATTCCTTTACCACCCCCTCATCACCAGACTTTTCGGCCATGTTAGCATTAGCGTAATATACTAACTTGGCAATATGATCTTGTTTTACTTCATCTCTTGAAAGTGGAATTTTTTCACCTTTTCCATCTGTTTTTTGCTTGAAATTTTCATACTTAAATAAAGTTTGTGATTCTGCACTTTCATCATTTTTGAGCTTTGCACAGATATTTTTTTCATCATCTAAAAATAGGTGATAATCTTCAACTTTTGCTTCATCGCCAAAAATTTCAGTGATTTTTGTTATTAAATCTTGATATGCATCATTGAAAATTTCTCCCTCTTGACGAAGCTGAGGCGCAGCAACATAAGAGCCACATCTTTTCGCCCTTTTTATAATTATATCAAGACTATCTTTAACTTTAGGGTTTTTTGCAGAGATTTCAGTAAGTCTATCAATTACAGATTTTGCAGAAACTATATTTTTAATTCCATCAATATTATTTTCTTGTTCAGTCAATTCTTTAAGGTAATCAACTATTTCAGGAACAAAGTTATTCTTGGATTTTACAATATTTATTAAATCCGACTTAACTAGATTAACAAAATCAAGATTAGATAATTTTGTATCTTCAATATCTGTATCAATAGTTTTGTTAGGGTTGCCATCTGAATCTTTATTCCAATGCCTTGGAATTACCACATCATTATCTGAATACCAATTTACTTTTGCGAACTCACTTATAACAAAACGAGATTCTTCAGTTGTTCGCTTTTTATTAATTTCATTGCTTGGTATTTTTAGATAATCATTTACTTTTTGGCTTATTTGCCTTGCATCTCCAACAAAAAGTGCGTTTTCTAGGGCAATTACTGCCTTTGTAGCTTTATGCCCATGCGGATTTGTAGGGTGATTAGTGGCAACTTCATAAATTGGTTCTAGTTTTGAGGTGTCAGTTCCTTTAGGGGCTGTTTTCCTTTTTGGCTTTCCATCAGATGATTTAGGGTCTATTAGTGCGATTTCATCAGAAATAATATTCATAGCAACTAGAAGCTTTCCTCTAGTTGAAATATCGCTTTCTCCTTCTAACCTACATATTAATTTGTTAGGGTCGTTGTATAGATCAAATAGCTTTTCATATTCTCTCACCAAAACCAGGAGCTTATTAGACTGCGTTTTATCAATCTGTTTGGATTTTGCTAAGGTTTTTAGCTCATCCAAATATAAATTAATTTTATTATCTTCTACCACTTAAATTTCAAATTTATTTTATAAAACAATATATAATAATAGTTAATAAATCATTAACAATATACATAAATTTGAAATAATTAAGACTTTTTAATGTTTTAACTGGGGTAAATTGTATTTAATTAGTTCTTTAATGTGTTGGGCAAGTTTTTTAAGCTATTTTTCAAGAAATAATTCCTAGAAACCCATTTCAAGCAGGGCGTTATAGATTTTGAGCGAGATTTCACTTTCATAGCTATGCATAAGCTTTTCAACTTCATCGCGGTGATAATTAAAATATTCTCTAAAGTCTAGAGGTAAATCAAACAATATGCTTTGGCTTTTATCATTATCAAAGCTGATTTCTTTAATTAAACCGCCAGTTTTAACATCATATAAAGCAACTGAAAAGCTAACATAGCCTTTTTGAATTTCATTTGAATATCTAACCATTCCATAACCAGATTTCAATAAAGGGTTGTTTTTATCAACCTTCGGTTGAATTATCAGTGCAGAATCTAAATTATCAGATTTTGCTTTAGCCAGTATATCTTTTAAGCTAGATGATTTAGGCTTAATTGCACTAACTTGAACTTTCTTAAGTTTTGCTGAAGTTGTTTCTTTTGCGGCTCTATTCAAGCTCCACCAGCTAGGCATTTTAATTTCCTTTTCAGTGTGATCAAATTGATGAGCCCCCGCTAAAAAAATATGCATTACATTATCAAAGCCTGAATAAACGCCAAGATTTTTTATTTTAGATTTTTGCTCAGCGGAAATTTGATTATTAACCCCTGCTGCACAAGATGAAATTAAAATAGAGATAAGGAAAATTTGAAATAATTTTTTCATTTTAGTTTATTTGAAATTTATCAAGTTGGATTGTCGTTGAGTAATATCTAGAAATAGATTTCAGATAGTCAAGCTTTGCGAGGATATTATTGATTTTAGCGATTGCAGTTTTTTCCTCACGCATATTTACTACAAAAAAGTCAGAAGCACCATTTGAAAATCTTTTTATCTCAGCCTGTTCCATTTTTTTGGCAAGCAGAACTTCTTCTTCGGTAATTTTTTGCTTTTCGGTGTTGGCTTCTAAATCAACTTGAATTGAAGAAATTTCAGCGTTGATATTATCAAGTAATAATTGCTTTTGCTTTTCAAGCTGAGAAATTGAAGCTCTAGCTTCATCAATCTGCCCTTGTCCTAAACGCCTTTGTAAGGGAATTGAAACTTTTGCCATTATGTTTGCCTCATCTTCTGCGAGTGATGCTGAGCCAGCACCCCTATCTTTTGAAGCCTCAACTGCAATATCAAACCTTGGGTTTATTGAGTTTTCACCAATTAAAATTTTGTTTCTCTGAATTTCAATTTCAGAAATTAAAATTTTAATATCAGGGCGGATTTTAGCAAAATCAAAATCAGCTTTTTTGGTTTTTTCAAAATTAATTTCTTGAAAATTTTTTGGTAAATTTTCTTTGCTTGGTGTTACTGGATTTCCATTTTTATCCCTATAAAATAAGGATAACTCAAAGGCTTGATTATTCAAAATCCTCTCAGCTTCAACTAATTGCGATTTTCTTTTTAAGATATTTTGACGATTTTCCGTTAGGAAAATTTTTGCTAAATCACCTCTTTTAACTCTTTCTTCAAAGGCAGATTGTCTTTTTTCTGCGATTTCCAGAAGGTTTTTATAAACATAATAAATTAAACCTGCACTAACCCAATTATAATAAGCGTTGAAAGACTTATATTGAATGGTAACTTGCGTGAATAATTTTTCAAATTCAGCTTGTTGAAGTGCGAGCTGTGAGGAAATTAAATTAAACCTTGGGGAATCTATCGCTCTATCCCTAAGTAGAGAAAACATCAGCCCAACGCTATATTCGCCATTTTCATTGGTGTTAAATTGGTCTTCATAAATTGGGAAATTACCATCAGAAATTTTATAGCCTGTATAAATTTTTGAACCAAATTCTGGGATTCTTTTTTCTAGTTTTGAATCAACCACCCTGCCATCATAAAAGCCACTAGCTTTGGAGAATAAATTTTGATTAAATTCCAAATCAAAATAGCCTTCTTTTGACAAAACTTCGCCTTGTTTTTGCTTAATTTTTTCCTGTGCCTCTAATATTTTTGGATAGTTTTTTATTGAAGAAGAAAGGACTTCTTCAAGTTGTAAAACTTTTGCATTTGCAGATTCAAAACTTAAGAAAAATAAGGCAAGAAAAGAAATTATATTTAACAAAAAAAATCTCATTTTTTAATTTCTTCTTTCTTTTTTGATAAATCATTTATTGGCGGAAAATTATTTAATTTACGCCATAATTCATAGCCAAGACTCACTGTATCAAGCAAAATCCAGCCATTTGCTTTTGCACCAAAACGCAAAAAGTTTGAATCTGGCCAAGGGTCATTAGGGTCTTCGGTGATGATAACTCTAAATAAACCATTCTCTGAAACGGATTTATCCACCACATTTACTATGCCACCAAAAGTGCCAACTGCAACAGATGGCCAACCGCTAAATTGTATAGCTGGCCAGCCTTCAAATTGCAAGCGAGCTTTTCTTCCTTTATAAACAAGTGGCGCATCTCTGCCGCTAATAAAAATTTCAACGGCTGGCTTAATTCCTTCTGGAACAAAAGTTGCAAGCACATCACCCTCTTTAATGAAAGTTGCAATATCACCTGCAAATATACTAACCACAACACCATCTCTAGGAGCTTTTATAAGTTGAGAATTTTGGCGAGATAATTTGACTTCCGCTTGCGTAAATTCTGCAAAAGTAGCTGCCTGCTTGGAAAGCAATTCTTTATATTTAATTTTTGCTTTTTCAATTTCCTTACGAGAGCTTAAATCTTTCTTGAATAATTCTTGCTGACGAATGAAATCATTATTAGCAGTTTCAGCGGCGATTCTAGTGGCTTCCCACTTTTTTTCGGCGGCATCTCTTTCAGCTTTTAAGCGTTCTAAAATTCTTGGGTCATTATCAACAATTTCAACTATTGGATCACCTTTTTTAACATTTGAGCCTTCTCTCACATACCATTTTTTAATTCTGCCATTTACCATAGCGTTAAAATTTTGAAGCCTATCTTCTGGATAAAAACTTGTAACTTTACCAGCGCCAGAAGTGGTTTGCACCCAAGGCGTAAAAACTAAGAAAAGCGTTAAAACAAGAATTGTTGCCTTTATGATATTCGCAATAGATTTCGCAACTTTAGGTGCTTTAATAGAATTATATGTTTTGAAATAAACATTATATTTCGGATTAAACTGCGATTTTTTGGCTAATTCTTTCATAAATTATTGCTTCTTAAGCTCTTCAATAGTGTCAAAAAATTTTGTTTCTTGCCAACCGAGATACATAAATTTATCAAAAGTTCGCAAGTTAATTCTATTAGTGAAATAGATAAGCGTTAAACCTTCAACCTTTGATAGACGCTCCATAATTCGCTCCCTTCTTGCATTTGCGACCATATCAAAAAGTTCACCAATTACTAAAATTTTAGGCTTAGAAATGAACGCCCCAGCGAGCTTCAACCTTATAACTTCAGGGTGAGAAAGCGGAAAACCAGTATGAGTAACCTTAGTGTTTATACCCTCTTTCAAGCTTTCAACAGTGTTATAAACTTCAAACATTTTGAGCGTTTCAAGTATTTCAGTGCGGCTTGCTTGCGGTGAGCAAAATTTCATAAATTGATAAATTGTTCCCTCTAATAAAAAGGCATTATCAACTATTGAAATATTATTTCTATAATTGTGGATTTCAAAATCATAAATATCATTATCATTAATTAAAACCCTGCCTTTGTTTGGCTCAATGTATCGGTTTAGAGAATCAATAAAAGTTTTTTCTACCACATAGGAATCAGAGCTGGCAAGGATTTTACAATTCTCAGGGATAGAAAAATTTAATAATATTTTTTGATCACGATAAGTAAATTCAGCCTTATCAAAGCTAATGTTGTTTCTGCAAGTATCTAATATTTTGTGTCCTGTTTCCCTTTCAAGTGGAACATCAAAAAGGTGGGTAATTTCCTCAACTGCTGCACATAATTTATAGTAATGTTTAAGATAGCCACCAGCTTTTGAAAGTGCATAAAATATCGCAGATAAAATTAACTCAGATGCAACTAACTGACCTAAAGTCAACTGGTTTGAAACAACCAATGAACCGCCAATTCCAAGTAAAGCCGCACTAAAAATTGCGTATAAAAGATAAAAAACTACTGATTGCGTGAATACTTGCTTGAAGTGCCTTTTTTTGTAATCATTGTATTTTGAAACTAATTCATCTGATTTTTTTAGGGCGTAAATTATCGCTCTTTCAGATTTGAAATTGCTATTAATTCTAGCTAATTCTTCAAGCCATTTCGCAACATTATATTTTGATTTTGAAAGGCTAATTGCTGTTCTAATAGAAGGCATACTCCATATTTTTATAGTTACATAGATGAACGCAACCAAAACAATATTAAACATTAAAAGGGCAGGGTGATAGAAAGAAACTACTAAAATTCCAACAATAGTTTGTAGGGCAAGTGCAAAGCCATCTATCAAGAGCTTTGGCATAATTTCTTGCACATTCATCACATCAAAATATCTATTAATCAGCTCATCTCGGTTAATGCTTTCAAAGTAAGAATGTTTTGCGTAAATATTTGTGAGAACTATCTCTGAAACTATACGACTGAAAAAATGTCTTTCAAAAACTTCTAAAATATAAATTTGAAGCGAGTTTAATAGAACATAAAAAAGTAGAACTATAAAAAGAACTATCGCAAGAACTATAACAGGCGTGTAAATTGCAGTGTTTGCAACCGCACCAATTAAAGTTTGCACAGCTATTGGAACAGCCAAAGTTAGAATACCAATCGCAACGCCGTAAACAAGTGCGAGCTTATAAAATTTATGCTCAGGAGATAAAACCGCAAGCAGTAATTCAGATATTTTAACTTTTTTATCGGCTCTAAAATCCATTAAATTTTCCAATAAATTGAACTAAAGTTATATAGCACTATAAAATTTTATTTTTCAAGAATATTGGAGATTAATTTAGTTTAATAGATTAGTTTTCATAAAATTTTGCAACTAGCCTATCAAGAAGTTGCACGCCGAAGCCGGTTGCAACATTTACTGGCACGAGCGATTTTTCTTTTGTAGCCCAAGCAACCCCTGCAATATCTAAGTGAGCCCATTTTTTGCCATTTACAAATCTTTGTAAAAATTGTGCAGCAGTTATTGTGCCACCGCCTTTCATATTGCTGATATTCTGAACATCTGCGATTTTAGAATCAATCTGCCTATCATATTCATCACCCATTGGTAAACGCCATACATTTTCTGAAACTTCCTCACCAGCTTCAAAAATTTGTTTAGCTAAAGTATCATCATTTGAAAGTAAGCCTGCTTTGTGTTGCCCCAAAGCAATAACGCAAGCACCTGTTAGGGTTGCTAAATCAATCATAAATTTTGGATTGAATCTTTGCTGGCAATACCATAATGCATCAGCAAGAACTAGCCTTCCTTCAGCGTCAGTGTTAAGCACTTCAACGCTTTGGCCACTCATTGAAATCACAACATCGCTTGGCCTTTGGGCGTTGCCATCTGGCATATTTTCAACAAGCCCAACAATTCCAACCGCATTTACTTTTGCCTTTCTACCAGCAAGTGAACGCATAGCACCAACAACAGCCGCAGAACCGCCCATATCATATTTCATATCTTCCATACCATCGCTTGGTTTGATGCTAATTCCACCAGTATCAAAGCAAACGCCCTTACCAACAAACGCAATTGGTGCATCATTCTTTTTGGGCGAGCCATTATAGCTCATAATCACCATTCGAGATTCCTTGGAGCTACCTTGCCCAACGCCAAGCAGGGTGTTCATTCCGAGTTTTTGCATTTGTTTTGCGTCTAAAATTTCAACTTTTATATTGAGATTTTTGAAATCCTCTTTGATGAGATTCGCATAACTCTCAGGATAAATAACATTAGGTGGCTCACAAACATAATTTCTAGCAACATAAACTGCATCAGCAATTGCCTCTAATTTCGTGAATTTTTCTGCCGATTTTTTATCATTTGCCGAACAAATATGAAGTGCTTTTAGGCTTGGTTTTTCCTCTTCTTTTTTCTTAGTGAAATATTTTAAGAAATTATAACCTTTCAAAATTGCCCCATAAGCTATATTCGCACTTGCTTCAGCATTTTCAAGGCCGTAAATATTTTTTTCAACGATAATTGAAGCCTCAGAAATTTTTGCATCTTGCAGATGAGATTGAATTTCCGCCCCTAATTCACGCACAGATTTTTCAGCGTTTTTCTGCTTATCTTCACCAATACCAGCTAAAATTACCCTTGAAACTGATTTATCATTCAAAAAAATTGATAAAAACTTTTTTCGTTTGCCATCAAATTTAGCATCAGAAATAGCCTTTTTTATAATGCCACTATGGGAATTATCTAACTTCTTCAACTCCTCAGAAAATATGAGTTTTTCACCAATTAAAAATACAGAATTTGAAGATTTTTTTGCAAGATTTTGGAATTTTATATCAAAGGCTTTTTTCATAGTTTGAAAATTTTGGTTTTCTAATTAATAGAATTAATTTGCAAAAGGTAAAATTAAAAAGAAAAAATAATAGCAATACTCTTGAAATTGGCGATTGTGTTACTAAATTTATACAAAAATATTTTACAAAATTATGACCAAACAAACTCTAAAATTCTCAGCGGAAACTGATAAGGTTTTTAACCTAATGGTTCATTCGCTTTATCAAAATAAGGATATTGTTCTGCGTGAGCTTATCTCCAACGCCTCAGATGCTTGTGATAAACTAAGATATTTGGCAATTCAGCAGCCTGATTTGCTTGGCGCTGATGAGTTAAAAATCAAAATTGAGCTAGATAAAAAAAATCGCCTGCTCAAAATTTCTGATAATGGAATTGGAATGACGCGAGAAAATCTTATTGAAAATCTTGGAACAATTGCACGCAGTGGGACACAAAAATTTTTGGAAAATATCGCTAATGATAATTTTAAGGACAATCAATTAATCGGCCAGTTTGGCGTGGGTTTTTATTCTGCTTTTATGATTGCAGATAATGTAAATGTTATCTCGCAATATGCGGGTGAAACTAAAGCTCACATCTGGAATTCTAAGGGTGATGGTGAATTTACAATTGAAGAATCTTCAGCAAACATCGGTAGAGGAACAATAATTACACTCCATATTAAACCTGAAGAAGATGATTTTTTAGATAAATTTCACCTCAAAAATATAATTGATAATTATTCAAATCACATCGCATTCAAAATTTATTTCAAAGATGCAGAAAGCCCAGAAATCCTAGTAAATGAAGGAAAAGCACTATGGCTAAAAAATAAAAATGAAATCACAAATGAGGAATATGAAGAATTTTATAAATCGCTTTCTCATTTAGGTGATGACAAACCATTTTTAACCATTCACAATAAGGCAGAAGGCTTGGTTGAATATAATTCCCTGCTTTTTGTGCCTTCAAAAAAGCCATTTGATTTATATCACCCAGATAGAATAACTCGCCTCAAATTATACATAAAAAGAGTTCTAATTTCTGAGAATTTAGATGTAATACCTGCCTATCTAAGGTTCATAAGGGGTGTAGTTGATAGTAATGATTTACCGCTAAATATTAGCCGTGAAACTATTCAAAATAATAATGTGATGCAGAAAATCAAAACTTCTATCACGAAAAAGATTTTGAAAGAATTATCAAATAAATTAACTAATGATAGAGAAAATTATAATAAATTTTGGCAGAATTTTGGGGCGGTTCTTAAGGAAGGCCTTTGCGATGGCTTAGAGCCAAGAGATGAAATTTTAGAGGCTTGCCTGTTCCAAACCAATAAATCTGAGGAATTTATCAGCCTAAAACAATATATTGAAAATATCAAAGAAAATCAAAAAGCAATTTATTATATTAACTCACCTGATAGGAAGACAGGTCTTGATAACCCTCAGCTTGAGGGCTTCGTTAAAAGGGGCTTTGAGGTTATAATTCTAACAGATAGCGTTGATGATTTTTGGGTTAATGTTCTGCATGAATATAAAGGACATAAATTCAAATCTGTAATTAAATCAGGTGATGATTTGGAAGAAATAAAAACCGAAAATGCTGAAAATAAAAACCCACAAGAAGAAAATACTTCTGCTGAAAATAAAGGCAATTTAAATAATTTAATTAATCTAATTAAGGAAGTTTTGGGCGATAAAATTAGCTCAGTTAAGAAAACAAATAAACTTTATGAAAGCCCTGCTTGCCTTTCTGTTCCAGAGGGTGCGATGGATATTAGACTTGAGAGATTTTTAGTTGAAAACAAGCAAATTCAAACATCAACTGCAAAAATTTTTGAGATTAATCCTGAACATAATATAATCAAGAAATTAGCAAAAATAGCTGATGATTCAAAAAATAATAATTCTCAAGATTTAGAAAAAGCAAAAAATCTAATTCTGCTTTTATTTGCTGAAGCAAATATCACTGAAGGTGAGCCAGTGCCAGATATCAAGCACTTCACAAGCAACCTTAATAAATTAATTGAGGCTAGTTTATAGGCAATTTTTGTTAGTGATTACTAACCATAGATTTTTACCCCTTAACCGCAATTGTCACTCCGCATTTATTGCGGGGTTAAGAATAGCTACGCCATTTTTCATTCCCGCCCCGTGTCAAGCACGGGGTAAACTCCAGCGGGAATCTATAATATAAAATAATGGATACCCGCTTCCGCAGGTATGAAGTGAAAGTGTGTATTTTACAAATAACCCCGCAATAAATGCGAGGTGACATTACAGATGAAAAATAGCATAAATTTAGTTATATCTATGGTTAGTGAGCACTCACCAATTTTTCAGGAAGTTTTTTATTATATCGTGGCCGAATTCTGAGGCGATGCTTTCTGGGTGGAATTGCACACCGAATACTGGCTTTGAGATATGCTGAACGCCCATTATTATATCGTCACACCAAGCGGTGATTTGCAAATCTTTAGGAAATGATTTTTTTTCAATAATGAGTGAATGATAACGAGTTGCTTTGAAAGGCGAGGGGAGGTTTTCAAAAAGCCCTTTGCCATTATGAGTAATTTCTGAGATTTTTCCATGCATTGGAATTTCAGCTCTAATAACTTTGCCACCAAAAACTTCACCAATTGCTTGATGCCCTAAACAAACCCCAAGAACTGGTAAATTATTATTGCTTGCTTGCTTTATTAAATCCTTGCTGATGCCAGCTCTATCTGGATCACAAGGTCCCGGTGAAATAACAATTCCACTAGGTTTTAGTGATAAGATTTCTTCAACAGATTTCTCATCATTTCTAAAAACTTGAACTTTTTTTCCAAGCTCCTCAATATAATGCACCAGATTATAAGTGAAGCTGTCATAATTATCTAAGAGAATCAACATCGTCAAAAATTAAGGGGTAATATTGGTTTCTGCAAACGCCTTTTAAGCAGAATAATCTTGGCAAGTTTGAGCATTCTTTTTCAATCAATTCTGAATTGAAAGCTTCAAACTTCTCTAATTCATTAGGTTTATCATATATACAATTTTTATTATATTCTTCAATAGAAGATAGATATTTTAGGTTTTTCTTCTCTTGGGATTTGCTAATTATAGCTTTATTGCAGGCATCACCTTGCCATGGATAGCCATAATCAAAATATCTGCAATCATCATCAACATTACACTCTGGGAAAATTTGGAGATATTCTTCAATCTTTTTCTTTTGCTCTTGGCAGTCATAAACTACAAAATTTTGAGCAAATAAATTAGATGGGAAAGTAATTATAAATATCGCAAAAATTCTAATTAAAGAAATACTCATCAGCCACCGCCAATAAAATGAATAATTTCTATAATATCATTTTCTTGTAAAATTTCATCAGAGAATTTTGATCTTGAGACGATTTCAAGATTTTTCTCAACAGCGATTTTTCTAACATCAAGTGAGAATGAATTAATTAAATCAGAAACTGAAAAGCCTGATGAAATATCAATATCTTCTCCGTTAAGAATTATCTTCACGATAATTAGTTAGTTTGAATGTTGAGTGCTTTTATAGCGTCAAAAGTAATACCGCTTGACTCTAAACCAAGAGATTTTTGGAATAGATAGATTGCTTCAGCGGTTTTTGTGCCGAATTTGCCATCAATCACGCCAACATCATAACCTCTGCCAGCAAGTGCTGCTTGCAACCTGTAGATTAAGTCAGAATTGATGTTTCTTTCGCAAATAACTGGTTTAAGCTCAACTCTAGGCTCAGAAGTTTGAACTTGCTTTCTAACTATTTTATAAACTGGTGGAATTTTATTTGAGATGGTTTTTTCAGCCTCAACTAAAACTTTTCTTTGAACTTTCTGCTTAACTGCTGGAACATAGATTTTTTCTACTTTAGCAGGGGCATCAACAACTTGTTTAGTGATTGTTTTAGTAACCGCGGGGATAATTCTTGTTTCCTTTCTTTCTGGCTCAATCTCTATTTGTTTATCAATTTCTTTATAAGTTGCAGGCTCTTCAACTAAGCACAAAATATCACCATCTTGACCAACTTTTGTAATAAGCCCATTGCCTTTTTTCCAAACTTTTCTTGCAGGAGTTGCAATAACTCTTTCTTTTATAGTTGTATATTTTGCTGGAATAGTAATTATTTGAGTTTTTTCTGGCTCAATAACAACTTGCTCTGTAATGGTTTTGTAAGTTGCTGGAATTTCAACAAATTTATAAGTTTCCTCTTTAACTACTATTTCTTCTTCTTTAGTTGCGTATTTTGCAGGAATTAGAGAATTTTGAACTCTTTCAGGTTCAACTAAAACTTGCTCAGTAACTTCTTTGAATTTTGGTGCAATTCTAACTTTTCCATAGCATTCACCAACAGATGCATTGGAAGCTGACTCAGTATCAATTCCATCTGAGCTTGGGATTGCCGGTGTTTCAAGGGTTTTTGTTTCAGTAACCTTAATTGGTTCAATTTTAATTTCTGGTTTTTGCTCTTCCTCTTTTTTAACTAAGTTTGTGTACTTAACAACTTCAACCTTAGGAGTTTCAACTTGAACCAGTTTTTCATCATCTGTTACTGAGATTTTAGGCTCAGAAACTTCAATAGTTTTTTGAGAAACTGTATCCTTGTTAATAACAATCTTTTCAGAAACCGAAGGAATAACAATTCTAGATTTTTCAGAATCTTTAATAAGATTATCATTTTTATCATCTTCAACAATTCTAACTGGGTTTGCAGAGTAATTGTCGTTAGGCTGAGAATTTAATGCTTGGCAAGAAACCAAACAAAAAACAGAAGCTAATAAAAATGTTTTACGAGTAATATTTGAGAGGGAAATTTTCATATTAAAATTAATTGGGTATGTTTGTTATATATCACTTAAAGAAAATTTAACGCAATATTTTTTTCAATACAAAAAAATAAACTTAATCAAATTCCATTTATAGTTGTAAATAGATAATTTGTTAAGGGTAATCTTTTATGAAGGATAAATTTTACAAAATATTTTTTCTGTTTTTGGTGATTATTTTTTTGAGTGATAGTTCTTTTGCGGCTTCCAGCAAGAATTTCCAAAAAGAATTTACCAATTATGAAGAGGAAAATAATAATTTTCTGAAGGATAAAAATATTAGATTATTCGGCTTTACACATTCTGATTATAGAAGTTTTTTTAATGATTATGGTGATGAGGTTAATAATAGATTTGTTAATCGTCGTTTGCGGGTTATTTCAACGGGTGTTTTTGATAAAATTTCTTATCGTTTGATGACAGAATCAAACCAAAACAGCCCTACTTTTTTTGATGCTTTTATTGATTATGCAATCACGCCTGAAGTTAATGTTCGCTTTGGTAAATTTAGATCGCCACTTAGTTTGGAAAGGTGGAATTTAGCTAATGACACAATGCTAATTGAAAGGGGTTACACTACGCAATTTGCCCCGGGTTGGGATATGGGTTCATATTTTTGGGGCTTAATTGCGAATAAAAGATTGGAATATAATATTGGTGTTACAGGTGGTGCGAGAGATTTTGCAAATCCTCAGCACGATTTTGATGATAAAAAAGATTTTATGCTCAAATTATTTTCATTCCCTCTGCGAGGAAATGGAGAAGTTTTTGAAAATCTCGGTGTAGGTTTTTCATATTCAGTGGGTGAAAGAGATGGAGATCTAAGAAAAAGGCAGGTTTCAAATTATAACACTACATCTTTTACAAGAATATTTAGTTATTGTGCAACTTGCTTTGCTGACGGAATTCAAACTAGGTTTTTACCGCAAGGATATTGGTATTACAAAAATTTTGGTTTGCTCTCAGAATATGCAATTAATGAATCAGAAATTAACAATAATGCCGGTTTAATAACACAAGTTAATAACAACGCTTGGGGTGTTACGGCATCTTATATGCTTACAGGGGAAAATTTTAATTTCAATCAGGCGGTTTTACCTTTTAATGAATTTAGCTTGAAAGATAAAGGCTTAGGGGCTTTTCAAGTGGCGGCAAGGGTTTCTGGAATTAGCTTTGATGAAGCAAGTTTTGCAAATAATATTTCAAATATTTCTAATTCGGTAAAATCAGCAAACTCGCAAACTATAGGTGTTAATTGGTTTCCAACTAAAGAATTAAAATTAATGTTAAATTATGAAACAACGCAATTTGAAGGTGGCGGTTTATCAGGTGCGGATAGGCAAGATGAGCATGTAATTCTATCAAGACTACAAATTAGGTTTAATTGGTTTTAGCTATATCATAAATAGGTATTGTTAGGCAAAGGTAGATTTTAATTAATTTCTGTAGTTTTTTCTCTTTAGTTTCACCCCGCATTTATTGCGGGGTTAAGGAGCTTAATTTAATAGTTACAGCATTTTTCATTCCCGCCCCGTGTCAAGCACGGGGTAAACTCCAGCGGAAATCTATAATATAAAATAATGGATACCCGCATCCGCGGGTATGAAGTGAAAGTGACTATTTTAGAAATAACCCCTCAATAAATGCGGTGTGACAATTGGAGGTTAAGGAGCTTATATTTATCTATACCTAACAATATCATAAATCATTTGTGCGGAGGCGAAATTTTGTGTCCAGCCGAGCGTGCCGTGTCCAGTATTTAGATATAAATTTTCTATTTTAGTTTTACCAATCATTGGCAGGCTATTAGGCGTTGAAGGCCTTAAGCAAGCCCATTTAGTAATATTTTCTAAATTACAAGCATCAGGAAAATGCCTACTTAATGAATTTTTTAGCATATCAATTCTTGGCTCAAAAATATCGTGATTATAGCCAGCAAACTCAGCTGTTCCAGCCACTCTTAATTTATTACCAAGGCGAGAGAAAACAATCTTTTCAAAATAATTAGTGATGCTATTTATTGGTGCTTTTTCACTTTGTAAAATATCGGCGGTGATGCTATAACCTTTTATTGGATAAATTGGCAAATTAAGCCCAATTTTCTTGGCAAATATTGGGGAATAAGCCCCCAAGCATAAAATAAATTTATCGGCTTTTATATTTTGTTTGTTGGTTTTTACTGAGGTAATTTTGTTGTTTTCAAGCGTTGCATTTTCAATTTCATTTTCAAATAAAATTTCAACATTTGGCATTTTTTTAAGTTTCTCAGTAAGGCCTAAAGTGAATAAATATGCATCTGCGGATTCATCAAGAGGGTCTCTAATATAGCCCTTAATTTGTGGTGCGATATTCTGCAAAGATGGTTCATAGGCAAGGGCTTCTTTCTCATTAAGAATTTGATAGTTTGAACCCATCAATTCTTGAATTCTTGCTTGTTTTAGATAGGTTTCAAAATCTTTTTCATTTTCAAAAATGAATAATTTTCCGCCTTTTTGATATTCAAAATTAAAATCAAAATCTTTAATATTTTCGTGTAGAATTTTTCTTGATAATAAACCAAGCTCCAAAATTTTTTGAGTATTCTGAATCGCAGAATTTTTGTTGCAATAGGTTAGAAATCGTAAAATCCATTGCCACATTTGCGGGTCTAAACGAAAACGAAATAGCAAAGGTTTATCATTTCTACCAAGCCAAGAAAGCCCTTGCTTTAGGGTTTTGAGGCTTCCCCAAGGCTCTGCGTGGCAATATGAAAGTTGTGCGCCATTTGAAAAGCTACATTCCTCACCAGCATTTTTATGGCGATCAATTATTGTAACCTCGTAGCCTTCTCTTGCGAAAAAATAAGCGGTTGTAACCCCAATAAAACCAGCACCTAAAACACAAATTTTCATATATAGAAAAAGATGACTTTATAAATAATCATTATCAGTTATAAATAGTTAATCTTTTCAAAAATTCAAAATTAATCCTATTTCACGAATGCAAGGAGCTCATTTTCTTACAGATATTGTTCTTTTACTTGCCGCATCGGTTGGGATTGTTGCGTTGTTCAAAAAATTGAACCTTAGCCCAGTGCTTGGATATCTGGTGGTTGGCGGAATTATTGGCCCACAAGGGTTTAAGGTTATTACAGAAACTGAACAAATTAAGCATTTAGCCGAGCTTGGTGTAGTGTTTTTGCTATTTGCAATCGCTCTGGAATTATCATTAGAGAGACTTATTGCGATGCGAAAACATGTTTTTGGCTTTGGTGGGCTTCAGGTTTTGATTTGTGGCTCTGTATTTTCTGCCATTGCGTATTTTATAAGTAATGATTTCAAAATTGCTTTTGTAACAGGTTTTGTTTTTGCACTTTCTTCAACACCAGTGATTTTTCAAGTTCTCAAAGAGCGAGGCGAAGAAAATACTCAGCACGGCAGGCTTTCAATAGCAACACTTATTCTGCAAGATTTAGCTTTCATTCCGCTTTTGATAGTAATTCCAATGCTTGCAGACGAGAAATCTAATATTGTTAATTCTCTAGCCCTCGCTTTAGTGCAGGGTTTTGTGGTAATGGTTATAATTGTTCTTGTAGGTAAAAAACTTTTCGGGCCTATTTTTAGGGTTGTAGCATCATTAAAAAGCCAAGAATTATTCGTGGCATTAATGTTTTTTATAGTTTTGGGCAGTGCATTATTCTCAGAAAAATATGGAATGTCCCTTGCTTTCGGTGCATTTATCGCAGGTTTATTAATTGCGGAAACTGAATTTAGAGCACAAGTTGAAACGGATATTAAACCTTTCAAAGGTATTTTTCTTGGGCTGTTTTTTATAACGGTCGGTATGAAAATTGATTATTCAATTTTAATTGAAAATATTTTTACAATATTCCTTTTAATTAGCTCTACAATAATTCTAAAAAGCTCAATAATTACCGCGCTTGCGAAATTATTTGGTTTTAGAAATGGTTGTGCGGTTAAAACTGGCTTTATGTTATCGCAAGTTAGTGAATTTGGTTTTGTTCTTTTTGCGATAGCTAATCAAAAAGGGTTTCTGCCAGATGATTTAATGCAAATTTTTGTTGTAACAATAAGTGTTTCAATGGCAATAACGCCACTTATTGTTAATTTTGGTAGTGGTGTTGCAAGAAGGGTTGAGATGAAAAACCCACTACACTATGAAAGTTCAGACATTTCAAATGAAATTAATGATATAAAAGATCATATTATTTTGGTTGGGTTTGATAAAATTGGCAGAACAACTGCAGAGCTTCTAAAAAATAAAGATATAAAATTTGTTGCACTTGATGATGATCCAAGAGATGTTCATCAAGGCAGAAAAGATGGTTTTCAAGTTTATTTTGGCAAATGTAATATACTAGAAAATCTTGAAAAACTTGGTGTTGAAAGAGCAAGTGCAGTGGTTTTAACTTCAGATATTCAGCCAGAAGTTTTGCAAATTGCGAACCAAATTAAAAGAAGATATCCAAATTTACGCATCATTGCGAGGGCAAAAGATAGGGCGATGGCAAATGAATTAAAAAATTTAGGTGTTGATATTTCAATCGCAGAAAGTTTTGAATCAAGCCTTATGATAGGCAGTTTTATTATGCATTCACTGGGTATCAATCACGATGATATTGAGCAGGCGATTAATCAATTCCGCCTCAAAAAACATCCTGATTCAAAAATTTACGGCTCATCAGTGCGTCTGAAAGAGGATTTATCAGCATTGTAGCATATAAAAAATACTATTAAAATTTTAGTCTAACTAAAATTATTGCATTTTGAGTTAAATGTGGTTTGATATTAATTATAGATATATAAAAAAATAAGATTTTGAAAAAAATAGCCAAAATATTTAAGAAGCAGATTGATAAGATTGCTGGCTTCTCATTATTTGAAACCGCTTTAACCATGGCTATTTTTGCCTCTATAATTACAGTTGGTATAACTAACTATGCGTTAAAAAAAGATTCTGATCAATTAGCAAATGATGTAAAGAAGCTTAGTATATTAAGAACTACAATTAATAATTTTGCTGATAATAATGGCTATATTCCATGTCCTGCGAGAACTGATTTATCCTCTACTAACTCAAGTTATTTAACTGAGGCAAGGAATACAACAAGCGGATATTGTAACGAATCAGTTTCGGGCTTAGAAAAGCTTGATGTTGATAGCTTAACAACCTATGGCGATGGAAAATTTCCAGCACCATTTGTGCATGAGTTTTTCAAGGGGGTAGTCCCTTGCAGAACTCTTGGGCTAAGTGATGATTGTGCAATAGATTCTAAAGGCAATAGATATTCTTACATAGTTTCAAATGCTGTTACAAAAAGTGAAACATGTATTTACTATTTGAAAGATGATTTATCAATGCAAACACATGCCTATACTCTTAAAATATTAGGTAATGCTGTTCCAACCGATTCACTCGCAACAAATTATTCTAACTACGGTAAGTATAGTGTTGAAACTAATGAGCCGGTATATGCAATTGTTAGCCATGGTGAGGGTATAGGGGCTTATAATAAAAACGGAATAAAAAATACAGCGACAGAAGTAACAACTGGTAGTTATTTGGATAATTATTATAATTCCCTCAATCACCATAGCTATTCTGGCTCTAGTATAAGATATTTGCTTTCACCAGATAAACCAATAAATAACCCTGATAGCTCAATATCATCAAACCAAAATCCTATAGTTTTTGGCGATATAGTTGTATGGGGAAGGCCATCAGGCTTAACTCTAAAAACATGTGTTCATTGTAGAACATGTGATACTGAAAATAAGAATTCTTCTATAAAAGTGGATAATTTTGTTAGCTGTATTGCCAGTGCAAATTCCTTGTGTCAGTGTGGGGATGATCTGGAGTGTGATACTGGAGCTGGTGAATGTTGTAATGAAACTCTTGGTGAATGTTCTGTGCTTGCTTGTTCTGGCTTAACGGTGGCATGTGTTGTTGGGCCTTGTGATGGTGGGGATTTACCTTATTCTGGGCCAACTACTGTGGCTACATGTGGAAGTGTTGTTGCTGATATTGCGATTGGAACTGTTTTGTTTTCGGGAACAACTCCAACAACTACAAGGCCATTTAAGTTTATTTATGATGGTGCATTCCAAGATGGTGCTTTATGTAGGCCAAGATTCAAAATAGAATTTGAAGATGTTTGCCACATTATAACTCAAAGCCCTGCTATAGATGGATTTTCTGATACAAGCGCCAAAATAACATATTATACCGATGCAACTGAGAGTAATGTTTATGGTGCAACATATGTTGCATCATCTTCATCTGGAACTTTATCGTATGCTTCAACCTCAACTTCAAGCGGGAGCTTAGTTGGGCAAATTGCTACATTAATGAATTACGTAGAAGGCGGAGTTAATAAATCATACGGTTTTACATCAGATGTAACAAACAATGATATTTATAGAGGTTATACATTTGAAAAGAATGATAGCTCGGCCACTTATAATTGCCCGATGGACTTTCTAAAATATTGTGCGATTCAAACTGATTGTGCATTACCAACTGAAAGGTGTTGTGATGATCAATGTACAACAAATTTGCCATGTAATTGTGATTCAGATGATGATTGTTTGGCTGATGAATCTTGTCTAGGTGGCATTTGTGTTGAAGAAGATGGGGTTTGTACTTCAGATGCAAATTGTGGGGGAGGCCAGTGCTGTTGCCCTGGAACACCACCTCTAAGTTGCTCACACTCCTGTTCATTAGGCTCTACAACAACAGGAACTGCTTGCAATGATACTATGACTTGTAACGGCACACCTTGTAATGGCAATGCAGGCGATGATACAATTACTGCAATAGGATCTTCTACAACTTATGGTGGAGATGGTGGAGACACAATAACTATTAATAAATCATCTGGTCAAGGGGTGGTTTATGGCGGAAATGGAAATGATATTATTAACTGCTCTAACCCTTCAGGTTCTACTGCTATAAGAGATTTTTGTTATGGTGAAGCTGGTGATGATATAATAACTATAGGGGGATCCGCTAAAGACGGCTCTAATGCGGATAGTGGTTTTGGTGGTGATGATAATGATCAAATAATTTTTGCAAATTCAAACATCAACTATGTTGATGCTGGTGCTGGAAATGACATTATAGTTGGAAGCACGGGAAATGACTCTTCTGTAGATACTTTTGCGTGTGGTTGGTGTGCAGTTGTAACTAATTATAATAAGCCTGTATCTGGTGGAGATGGAGATGATTTTATATATGGGGATGGTGCATCAAGTGGATCAAGTTCAAGCGGTGCTTGTGCTACTTCTACCTCAACTTCTACTTCTACTTCAAGTGGAGTTAGTAGCACCACTACTTCAGGCTCTTTTACACCTAGTAGCACATCAACATCTTCTACAACTTCAACCTCAACATCAACCAGCTCTGGTAACGATTCTCTTGCGGGGGGATCTGGTAATGATACAATTTTTGGTGGCCCCGGGAATGATTTAATATTTTCAGATGTTACGACGGATTGGTCATCCAGTGGAGTAAGCGTAAGCTCTGATGGGAGTGGTCACTTTAATAATTACTATCCTGGGGACGGAAGTGATATTTTAGTGCTTGGAGCTGGTGATGATTATATTCATGTCGCAGGTTTATGGGGAACTGATGTGGTAGTATCTTTTGGAACTTCTTCAGGTAATGGCACAGATGCAATATTTGTTCCAGATCTTCCAAATACCACTATTACTAGAAATATTACTTGTGATGGTGTTTCAGGTAGCTCAAGAGTTCAAGATAATTGTGGTAATACAATTTGCGTAAGGAGTAATCTTAGTGTTTTTGGTTGCACAAGTGGAACTCAAAATGTTTTCCAAACTAGCTCTACTTCATGTTCTACATCAAGCTCTACATCAACATCTACATCTACATCTTCTACATCAAGCTCAACTTCATCAAGTAGTGGGTGTATTGTTAATTCTAATTGTTCTAGCGGACAATGTTGTTGCCCTGGCTCAATACCAAGGTCTTGCGGTTCAACATGCACTACCCCAAGTAATACTAATATTGGAACCGATTGCGGTGATACAATGACATATACGGGAACTAGTAATTTATTTAGTTATGCAGGCAATGATACTATAACTGTTAATAATAATGTAAGAACTTATTCGGGTAATGGTAACGATACTATTTATATGAATGGAACTTCCAATATTTTATGCGAAGTGTTTGAGCTTACATATTGCAGTGAGACGAACAAATGTGATGTTAATGGCTCTACTGGAAGTACATGCACAGGTGATGACTATATTGAATCAACCGGAACAAAAAATGATAGAATTTACTCTGGTGCAGGAAACGACACTATTTATGCGGGTGCCGGAGATGATACAGTATATTCTGGCGATGGTAATGATATAATTTATACAGGTCTGGGTGCAGATAATGTTTTTGGTGAAGCTGGAAATGATACAATTTATGTAAGCGGAGATTTTAACATTGCCTATGGTCAAGATGGTAATGATACTATTAGCATAAGTAGTGCCTCATCCACTTCTTTAAATACAATTTATGGAGGTGAAGGAAATGACACAATAACAGGTGCTGACTCAGAAGATTGGATTTATGTTGGTGCAGGCGATAATAATGTTTATCCTGGAACGGGTGAAGCCAATGATTATGTTTACCTCACAGGGGGTAACTCTTCAAATACAAACAATGTTTATATCTATAGTGATTTAGGTGGAAGCAATACTGGAACAGTTGTTCTTTGTGGTGGGAGTAAAGATAGAATTTACTATGATATACCTACAAGTGGTGCTGCCATTTATAAAGTTTATTCATTTGACCCTAATTTAGATAGAATATATGTTCCAGATTTATCATCAATTGTAATTGATGAATATCTGGATAATGGTGTTCGTATTGCAAGAATTACAATATCTTCGGGAAGTTTAGAGATTTTACTATATAATTATTTTGCATCTCATCTTTTTACATCGGGTTCTAATCAAAATGTGTTTGAGGTGCCATAATTTTTTTCTTAAATGAATTCGGCTATTTTAATTTATTCTACTTTTCCAAATTCTGAAATTGCGGAGGAAGTTTCTAACAAATTGCTTACGGCAAATCTTATTGCCTGTGCTAATATTGGTGGAGGGATAAAATCACTTTATAAATGGAATAAAACGATTGAAAAATCTTCAGAAATTCCAGTTTTGTTCAAATCTGTTAAAGGAAAATTTTTAGAAATTGAAAACCTGATAAAACAACATCACCCTTACAAAATACCTTGTATCATTAGTGTAGATATTGATAATATAAGTCCAGATTTTTTAACTTGGATTTTAGAAAACACAAAAAACTAAATCAGCGAAGCTGTGAAAATATTATTTGTCGGAAATTTTGGATATAAGAAAAACTTTCAGCATTTTTATAATTGCGATTATAAATTCTATTTCGGCCTGATTAAAAATGGCCATTCGGTTTATCAGTTTTCTAATAGAGATTTAGCCCGTCAGGAAGGTTTTTTCAAATCTCGTTTTGGCTCGCAAAAAACTATAAATAAAAAATTACTCAAAACTATTAATGAACTCAAACCCGAAATTATTTTTCTCAGCCATTGCGGAATGATTGAAAATGAAACCCTGCAAATTATTCGTGAGCAAAATAAAAACATTAGAATTGCGGAGATAAATGTTGATGCTTTATGGGTGGATAAAATCAAAGATTACCTCACATCAAGATGCCTTTTTATTGATGCACTTTTCCTTACAAGCTCAGGCTCTCAGCTTGATGAATTTAGAAAAATCAACCCCAAGTTAAAAGTTTCCTATGTTGGTAATCCAGTTGATGAATCAATTGAGAAATATAGATGTTTTGAGAATGAAAATTTTTCGCATGATGTTTTTTTCGCTGGCAGTAATGGCTATCGTGAAGAAACAATAAATTTTCTTAAAAATAAACTCCCCAATATAAAATTTAATATTTTAGGGCAAGGCTCTGTTCCCCTAAAATATGGGCAGAATTATATTAATGAATTAATAACCTGCCATACAGGCCTTAATCTTCCCCAATTTACTGAGGAGAAATTTCAACCACCGCTTTATTCCTCTGATAGAATTGCACAATATATGGGTAATGGATTACTAACTATAATCCACGCTGGCACAGGCTTACAGGAGATCTTTGAACCTGAAGTTGACGCCATTTTTTATTCCAATTGGGAAGACCTTGCAGAAAAGATACAAGAGTATAAATTAAATAAAATTAAAAGAAAAACCATTGCAAAAAATGGTTGCGAGAAATACCATATGTTGTATTCTTCTAAAAAGATTACGCTAGATATGGTAGATTTGGTTGTTAGTTGATAGTTGATGGTTGATGGTTGATTGTAAAATCATAATTCCATCAACTATAAACCATCAACCAACAAGTACAAAAAATGTCCTTACTAAAAGCAGAACCAATTTTTAAGCCATTCAACTATCCTTGGGCGTATGAGGCTTGGCTTACACAGCAACGCATTCACTGGCTGCCAGAGGAAGTTCCAATGGGCGATGATGTGAAAGACTGGAAGAATAACCTCTCCGCACAGGAGAAATATCTGCTCACACAAATTTTCCGCTTTTTTACGCAGGCGGATATTGAGGTGAATAATTGCTATATGAGGCACTATTCCCGCGTTTTCCAGCCGACTGAAATTCAGATGATGCTTTCCGCTTTTTCTAATATGGAAACTATACACATTGATGCTTATTCTCACCTTATTGATACAATTGGAATGCCGGAAACAACTTACTCTGAATTTCTGCAATACAAGGAAATGAAAGATAAATATGACTATATGCAACAATTTGGCGTGGATACAAAAATAGATATTGCCACCACCCTTGCGGCATTTGGTGCATTCACGGAAGGGTTACAATTATTCGGTTCATTCGCAATTTTGATGAATTTCCCTCGCTTTGGTAAAATGAAAGGAATGGGACAAATTGTAACTTGGTCTGTGCGTGATGAATCTCTGCATACAAACTCAATTGTTAGGCTTTTCCACACTTTCGTAAAGGAAAACCCAGATATAAATCGTGAGGAACTCAACAAAAGGCTTTATAAAATCTGCGATACAATTATTACTCACGAAGATGCATTCGTTGATTTGGCATTTAATATTGATGGCTCAATTCAAGGGCTTACTTCAAAAGATGTAAAAAATTATCTTCGCTATATTGCTGATAGAAGGTTGATGCAGCTTGAGTTGCAGCCAATTTACGGCTCTACCAGAAATCCCCTGCCATGGATGGATGAAATCCTAAATGGGGTTGAACACGCGAATTTCTTTGAAAATCGTGTTACGGAATATACCAAAGCTGCAACGCAAGGCACTTGGGAAGAGGCCTTCGGGGCGTTTTAGTAAAGCTAAGATTTAGCTACCTACTACCACAAACACAATTTTCATCTTTCTGTAATTTAACTTTGCGGAATTGGTTGGCTTTGCCATCATAGATGGTTACAAACCCGTCTAAACCATCATCATTTCCAGTAATTAATTTGATTGCGTATAGAGCTTGCATACTGCCGATGATTCCAGCAATTGGGGCAATTATTCCGTTTGTTGAACAATTTGGCATAGTGCCTTCAGGTGGAACATCAGGGTAAAAACACCTATAGCAAGGGCTTTTTGGGGTTAAGTAAGGGCGAAAACAGGCTATCTGACCCTCAAATCTAAGTATAGCACCTGAAATAAGTGGCTTTCCTAGCTCTAAACAAGCATCATTTACTATAAATCTCGTCTCAAAATTGTCAGAACCATCAATAATTACATCATAATTGCTTAAAATTTCTAAAATATTATGTTTTTCTAGCTTATTTTTGTGAATTTTAACATTTATTTCAGG
>JANRLM010000016.1 GCA_033762595.1 Rickettsiales bacterium | reverse complement strand
GCCATCAAAGACATAATCAGTTGAGTAATGAATTAGTTTTGCATCAATTTTTTTGCAAAAATCAGCGATAATTTTTACCGCATTAACATTTATTGCGTTGCAGATTTCCCTCTCATCTTCGGCTTTATCAACGGCAGTGTAAGCGATGCAATTTATAATATAATCCGGCTTGAAATTAAGTTTATCTAAAAAATTCTGCACTTCATTTAGTTGTGTGAAATCAACATCTTCCCTATCTGCAAACTCAGCTTTGTAATTTTTATTATCACTCAATAACTCATAAAAATTTGAGCCTAATTGGCCGTTTTTTCCAAAAACTAGAATATTCATATTTTGTAAGTGCATTTGTTTTTTTGTGCTTGGTGCACCTGATAGGAGTTGAACCTACGGCCTTATCTTCCGGAGAGATACGCTCTATCCACTGAGCTACAGGTGCTAATCGTATTATATTTACATCAAGAACAGCTTTATATCCCTTAAAATTATAGCATTATCAAATTTAATTTGGAGTTTTTGTAAAATTATATTCAAATTAGAACAATATTTACAATAATTTCAAATAGATAGTTCTTTCTAACCAGCAGTAAATTTGTTATAATGAAGTTGTTCTTATTGTTGGGGGGTTCTGGGGAAGTTTGCCTCAGTTACTTCGGAAATACTATCCTAAGTTCGCAATACTGAGATGCAAACACCCCTTAAATCATCGCCTGTTAATAATCAACGGAATCCGAATTCTCAAGCTTCTTCTACTGCAAATTCTTCTGCTTCAAAAAATAAAAAGGCAAAAATTAAACTGCCTGCTTTTCTAGAAAAAACTAATGAATATCTAAAAAATAATTTTTGTGATGAAACGGAAATTATCGGCCTTGATATTCAGCCAAGCGGAATAAAACTCTGCCAAGCAAGGGAAAATAAGGGAGTCTGGCAGATTGTTAAGCTTGCAGAGCAACAAGTTCTTAACACTTCCAGCCAAGATGCTCTTACAAAAAATAAAAAAGTTTATGTAAAATCGCTGAAGGAAATTTTTTCAAAAAATAAAATCAATAATAAAAATGTTGCGATAGCAATTCCGGCTTCAATTGCGATTATAAAAACTATCCAATTGCCTTTAATGTCTAGGGAAAACCTTGATAGGGCAACAAGAATCCCTTCTTTCTGGCAGAATTTAGTTCAGCTCTCTGAGAATATTTCAGAATATTTAATTTATTATCGCATCATAAAGGAAATCCCAGAAAAGAAGGAGATGGAGGTTCTTTTTGTTGCTTGTAAAAATGAAGATTTGAAGATTTATCGCTCAATCATTGAAGAGGCAAATTTGAATTTAGTGGTGGTAGATGTTGGTTGTTTTTCTATAAATAACCTCTCAAAGCTAAAGAAAGCTGAGGATTCCCAGCAAAAAGTTTTTCTAAAAATTGGCAAAGATGAAAATTATCTGCAGGTTTTGAAAGATGCCAAGCCAATTATTTTTGATATTTTTGTGCCAGAAAATGAGAAGATTTATATTAATGAATTTCTGCAAGACGCATCTTTTTCTCAGCGTTTTTCATCGCAATTAAAGCATATAATTTCTAAATATGAAGAGTCTGGAGAAAAAATTTCTGAAATTCAAGTTATTTCAGCGGAAGCAAATATTGAAAATTTTATTGAGTTACTTAAGCCAAAATTTGAAAATATTAGTCTTAAAAATGCTGATTTGTTTAAGAATATTGAGTTTCCTCACAAATTATCATCGCAAGAAAATTTATCTCAAAATAATTCAGGTTGGGCGATTTCTGCAGGTTTAGCAACCAGAAAACTTGATATATTCGTTGATGAAAATTCTCAAAATGTTTCAGAGGCGATAAATCTTCTGCCAGATTCTTCTGCTTTAATTGAAAATTTGCGAGCAAAATTTTATTCAAAAATTATATTTACTTTTTCAGTGATTTTTAGCTTGGGATTTCTGCTTATTTTTTCGGGAATTTCCTACATAAATTATCATTCAAGTATTAGGGAAATTACTGAATTTAACCGCTTGAATAAAATCTATCAAGAAAAGCAAAAGCAATTTAATGAAATCAGCCAAAAAAGCGGAACGCTTAATAAGCTTGTGAAAATTAAAGATTCTATAAATTTGAATCAGCCAATTTTGATTAATGCAATTCAGGAAATCAGTAGCAATATTCCAGAAGGTGTTTGGCTTGAGCAAGTTGATTTTATAGAGGCTGGTAAAATTATTATTTTAGGCAAAAGTTATGAGGAGCAACCTGTAATAAATTTTTCAAGAATCTTAGACAAAAGCGAAATTTTGCTTGGAATGTATATTTCAAACATAAAATTAATTAACCTTGAGAATGGCGGATATGTTAGAGAATTTTCAATTCAAGGTGAAGTAAAAAAATAAGGTGATTGGTAATAATAATTAGGTGTCACCTCGCAACAAGTGCGGGGTGACTATGAGGTAAATGGAAAAAAATCTACACTTTGTAAAAATTTTATAAATAATTTATGGCAATAGATTTGAATGCAGATGTTGGTAAGATTTTGAAGGATTTTTTATCCGGTAAAAAATCTGATCCAACTACAAAAAGGGGTAAGAAAACCCTCAACGAGCACTATCGCCAGGCGATTTTGAAAACAATAATTATTTTGTGTTTTTTAATTTCAATTTGCTATGCGATAAATTTAATTTCTAGCAATCCAATTATTCGTGATAATTCAGAATTTACTTCATCAGAACAAATTTCCAATGAACTTGCAACCTTAGAGAATAATTTAACTCTAGGGCAGTCAATGCTTAAGAAAAATAAAGAAATTGTTTCAGAGTTAATTAATCATTTTTCAGAAATTGAGGGTTCAAAAAATCTATTTCGTATATTGAGTGTTTTGGCGTCTGAGAATAATTTGGCGGTCAAAAACATAACAAAAGGCAACACTGAAGATATTTCTTTGCCAGCAAACCATCAAAAAAACTCAGTTTTCCTTGAAATTGATGGCATTTATGCAAATTATATTTCTTTCAAGCTTGCTTTGCTTGAGCAAAAACCGGTGCTTACAATTAATAGTGAAAAAATTGAAGTTACCACTACCAGCTATGGTGAAAGGAAGCTTTCTATCAAGCTAGAGATTACTGATTATTCAGTTGATAAGAAGATTTATAAAGATTTGCTATAAATATTAGCTCTCCCGATGGGAGAGGCTTAGAGAATAAAAAAACAAAAAACAAAAATTATGAAAAATTTTTCTAAGTTTTTTTTGGTTGTAATTATTTTAGGGCTTGGTTTTCAAGTTGTTGCCGAAAATAAATTCAAATTAGTTGATGCTAAAAATATTTCTAATGTGAGAGACCCATTTTCGCCAACTTCTGGTAATATAATTAGTTCAAAATCATTGGAAGATTCCTCTGATGCAGAATCATTTGCCAAATCCTCAAATCCATTAACAGCCTCAAAGTTAAATACATTCAAAGTTGTTGGGGTGATTATTTCTGAAAAAGGTAAGGTTGCAGGCGTAAAGGCTGTAAATGGCTTAGATTATGTGGTTTCGGCAGGTGATTATATCGGCTCAGAGGGCGGTAAAGTTAGTGAAATAACTTTTGAAGGTGTAACAATTTCTTCTTCAGAAGGCAAAGTTTTCATTCCAGTAAGTAACAAATTAGAGGTAAAGCTTGATAAGAAATCTGAATAAATATTTCATTCTAGCGATTCTAGTAATTGCTTTGAATTCTTGTAATAAAGGCTCTCAGCTTGCACCTAATGAAAATGAGCTGATTGAGAAAAAGCAAACTTTCAACAAGGAAAAATTTGTTGAGCAAAGCAAGGAGAGATCGGTTGCTGATTATGTTTTAGGGCCAAAAATTGATAATAATTACAAATTAGAAAAGCGAGAAAATTATCGCAAGCTTATTAATCAAGAGGAAAATTTTGACTATGTGGATATTCCTGAGCTTGAAAAAAATAATTTCAAAATCTCTATAAACACTGAAAATACAGACATTAGAACATTTGCGGAAATGGTTTCTAAAATTTCAGGAATGAATATTTTAGTTTCTGATGAAGTTACGGGCAATGTAAATGCGAAGTTAAAAGATGTTCTTTGGGCTTCAATGTTAGATTCAGTATTGAAAACAAAAAAGCTAGAAAAATATGTAGATACAAAATCAAATATTATAAGAATTCACGATCAATCAACCGTTGTTCAACTTGAAGAATTTGATCAAAAAAGAAAGGAAAATGTTCAGCGTGCATTACTTCTTAAAAAAGCCTCGCAACCCTTAATTACTGAGATTTTTAAGCTGTTTTATACCAAGCCAGCCCAAGTTAAAACCACTATTGATCAAGTTCTGAAAACGCAAGGTTTAAGACTAGATAGCGTTAGAAATATTGATCCTGAAATTACAATAGATGAAAGGAAAAATCTACTCATTGTTAAATCTCGCAAGGAAGATATGAAGATTATTTCTGATTTAATTTCTGAGTTAGATACTCGCACTCAGCAAGTTTATATTGAGGCCTTTATTGTAGAAATCAGTGATGATTTTGATAGGGTTTTTGGTTCTCGCTTTGGCGTATCGGGTAATAATCTATTTGGAAAAAATGTTTCATCAACTGGTGTAACTGGTGCAACTGCGCCAACAACGCAAACTTTGGGTGCTATTGATGGTTCGGTTTCTAATCTGCCAGTTGCCTCGCCAACTGGTGCTTTAGGAGTGTTAACTGGAATTGGTAGCTCAGCTGATTTGAAGCTAGAGCTTAGTGCTTTAGAAAGGCAGGGTTTAACTAAAGTGGTTTCAAATCCTAAGATTTTTACGCTTGATAATCAAGAGGCAGTTATATTCCAAGGTAATGAAGTGCCATTTGAAACGGTTTCGCAAGATGGCACGCAAATTCAATTTAAGGAAGCTGGTTTGAAGCTTGCGGTTACCCCTTCAATTGTGGGTGATGGAAATTTGATGTTAAACCTTGCGGTTAACAAAGATTCTGCTGATTTAACGCTTGAAAATCCGCCAATTTCAAAAAGCGAAATTAGAACAAATCTAGTAACTAAAGATGGTGAAATTGTTGTGATGGGCGGAATTTATACTGAGTCAAAAATTACGGCTCGTGATAAGGTTCCGGGGCTTGGTGATGTGCCAATGTTTGGCAGAGCATTTAGAAGAGATTCAAGAGATGATGGAAGAAAAGAATTAATAATCTTCATCGCTCCAAAAGTTTTATAATGCTTACACTTCCTAAAGATACAGATAAATTATTACTGGAATTTCTAAGAAATTCTAATACGATTTCTGAGGAGCAAATTTCAGAAGCAGAAACTTTTGCAAAAGCAATTTCTTCTGGGGTTATTGATGCTCTTATCCAAACTAACGCCATTAATGAGGAGCAAATTGCTGATAATTTCTGTTCTTCTTATGGGTTAAGTCGTTCAAAAGTTAGGCTTTCAAATATTAAAGTTCGCCCCTTGCAAGATACAATTACGGATCAATTCATTATCAAAAAAAGAATTGTTCCAGTGGATAAATCAGGCGATAAAGTTTATGTTGCGGTTGCTGATCCATCTGCACTTGAATCATTTAACAATATGCAGGTGATTTCAAATGCAAATTTGGTTGAGGCAAGTGTTGTTTCACTCTCTGAAATGCAGGAATATCTTGAAACCCTAAAAAGTAAAATGGACGATGATTTCTTGCGTTCTTTAGAGGCACAAACTGATGAAGATGATGAAAATATTCTTACTCAAACTGGTGCGACGAAAAATAATAATGTAATACCTGATTATTTGCTTGGTATTGATGAAGAAAAGAAAGAGAAAAAATCAAGAATTATTGCTGGCACAGATGTTATAGATTTCGTTGAAAGTATTCTCTCAAACGCAATAGCAATGGGCGTTAGCGATATTCACATTGAACCATTTAGAGAAAACGCTCAAGTGCGATATAGAAAAGATGGCGTTTTGCAGGTTATGGAAGAATTTACGGATTTTCTAAATCTTAATTATTCCGCAGTTATTGCTCGCCTAAAAATTCTTGCGAACTTAGATATTTCTGAAAGAAGGCTTCCGCAAGATGGTGCAATAACTTCGCAACTTGCCGAGAAATCAGTTGATTTGAGGGTTTCAATTCTGCCAACCGTTAATGGTGAAAGGGTGGTGATGAGGATTTTAGATCCAGATGCCGCCAATTTTACGCTCAATGAGCTTGGTATTCCTGAAGAAAATCTTAAAAAACTCCGCAAAGCAATTCATTCTCCGCAAGGAATGCTCTTGGTTACAGGGCCAACTGGCTCTGGTAAATCAACAACACTTTATGCGGCACTTAAAGAAATAAATAAGCCGGGTGTTAATATTCTAACCGCTGAAGACCCTGTTGAATATGACCTAAAAGGAGTTGGGCAGGTGCAAGTTCGTGATAATATCGGTCTTAGTTTTGCGGCAGCTTTGAGATCATTCTTAAGGCAAGATCCTGAGGTGATAATGGTGGGTGAAATTCGTGATAAAGAAACCAGTGATATTGCAATAAAAGCCGCACTCACTGGCCATATGGTGATGAGCACACTACACACAAACGATGCGGCAAGCACAATTACAAGGCTTCTCAATATGGGTGTTCCGAGTTACTTGATAACATCAGCATTGAATTTAGTTTTAGCGCAAAGATTGGCTCGTAAAAACTGCCCGCATTGTTTAGCTGATGATAATAATGTCAAAGCCACAACCCTTATTGAGCTTGGTTTTAGTGAGGAAGAAGTTAAAAATTTTAAGCCTCAAAAATCCAAAGGCTGTGATAGATGTAATGATACGGGAATTAAAGGTAGAGTTGGTATTCACGAGATTTTGCCAGTAAATGCAAGGCTAAAAGAAGCAATTTTGAGTAACGCAACAGAAGCACAAATGGTTGAGGTTGCTAAAAAAGATGGGTTTGAAACCCTGCAAGAAGTTGGACGAAGATTCATCAGAGAGGGCAAAATTTCAGTTGAAGAATATAAACGAGTTTTAGTGCTGGATTAGATCGTTTATCGTTAATGGTTTATCGTTGATGGATAAAATATTTTTCTATCAACCATCAACTATAAACCATCAACCTTAGAAAGTTATGAAAATATTTAATTGGGAAGGTTTTGAAGGTAATCTGCCAAGGAATGGCATTGTTGAGGCTGATTCTCAGGAGAAGGCTATTCAGATGATTTCTAAACAAGGAATTATAGTTACACAAATTTCTCAAGTGGAAACTGAAGCTGATGAAAAATCTGAAGAAAAGCCAGTAAAATATAAAGCCAAAGCGATAAAAAATAAGGATAAAATCATCTTTACTAAAAAATTAGTAACGATGGTTAAATCTGGTTTACCAATTCTAAAAACCCTCAAAATGCTTGAGGAGCAAGCAGAAAACAAACATCTAAGAGTTGTTGCAAATAAAATTAGAACTGATGTTGAGGCAGGCACAACCCTTTCAGATGCATTTGCAGAGCATAATGAAGTTTTTGATCAAGTTTATATAAACCTCCTAAAAGCTGGGGAATCAAGCGGAAAGCTTACTATATTCCTTGAAAAATTAGTCCAGCATTTAGCGAAAATTGAGAATATTCGTAAAAAAGTTCGTGGTGCTTTGATGTATCCGATAATAGTTTTTTGCGTTGCAATAATTGTAATAATTATAATGCTTGTGAAGGTTGTGCCTGTGTTTCAGGCGATGTTTCAATCAATGGGTAATGAACTTCCGGGGCCAACTCAATTTATAGTTAATGTTAGTGAGTTTGTTAGAGACCCTTCCGGTGGTGGGGTTTTAGTAGCAATATTAATTGGTGTGGTTTTTGTTTTGAGAAATTTTCGTAAGAAAAATTTTGAGTTTAGAAGAAAAACCGATCAATTATTCCTAAAAATTCCTCTACTTGGTGATGTGATAATAAAATCAACGCTATCAAAAATTGCGATGATATCTGCTAACCTTTCTGCAGCTGGTGTTTCTGTAATTGAGACTTTTAATATAATATCAAAATCAATATCAAACATAATATTTTTAGAAGCGTTTGATGGCATTAAGAAGGGTGTAACGGAAGGTAAAAGTTTATCGCAGTTATATTCTTCTTATGAAATCTTTCCGCCAACTTTTCACCAGATGATTTCAATTGGTGAAGAAACTGGTAGGCTTGATGAAATGCTAACAGCGGTTGCAAATTATTATGAGGAAGAATTTGATATGCTAGTTGATAAAATGACCGAGCTTTTAGAGCCCATAATGATTGTATTTATGGGTGTAACGGTTGGTTTTATTATAATCGCAATGTATATGCCAATCTTCCAAATCGGTAAGGCAGTACAGGGTGGTTAGAAATTGGGAGTGATTACTATCCAAGATTTTAGCTACTTTACCGCCAATTGTCACCCCGTGCTTGTCACGGGGTTAATGGTTGAAGGTGTTTTCAAAACTCAAGTTTTGAGCTTGATTTTTGATTAACCCCGCAACAAGTGCGGGGTGACAATTGTGAAGAAATGACGCATTTATAAAAGTTTTTATTACAATATTTCATTTTGATACAAGTTTTAACAGGTAGAAAAGAATTGATTTTTATTTCCTTTTTATTTGTATAAAAATTGAAATTATCCTTTAATTTCAATAATTTAGTTGACAAAGCGGTCAGCTTATAGTAAATTTACTTTTGTGAGCTTTTTAACAAACCCTTGGAGGATAAAATGACATCTCAAGTTTCTATAAATAAAAAAAATCAATCAGGTTTTACATTAATTGAATTACTGATTGTGGTTGCGATTTTAGGATTACTCGCTGCAATTGGTATTCCACAATATCAGGGTTATCAAGCTCAAGCGAGAGTTAATGCTACAAGGTCACTCCATACTGAAATGGTAAAATTAATTGGGGCAGAACTTGCAAAATGCACAGCAGGTGCAACAAATATGCTTGAAAACAGCGCGAATGTTGTAGCTTGCAATGGTGCAATTGGTGCAGTTGCTGATGCTTTTGTTGCATATGGTAATGCTTCAAGCGATAACCCATATGATGCTACTGTTCAGCCTTATACTAATGCTGCATCAACTGTAAATGGTGTAACTTCAGTTGTTGGTGCTGGTTCAACATTAACTATCACAACAACTTGGGCTGGTGGTAATGCTACGCAGACTATCACTAGAGAGTAATTTTCTTGAAATTACAATCTAAATTTTCCCCTTGTTAAAGAATACTTTACAAGGGGATTTTTTTTGAAAAAATTTATTAAAAAATTGTAAATGCAATTAGCAAAAATAAATAAGAAAGATGGCTTTAGTTTAATAGAGCTTATGATAGTAGTCGCAATTCTTGGTGTGCTTGGAGCAATAGGTATAAAGCAATATTCAGGCTATGTTGATAATGCCAATATAACAAATACAAAAAATAATTTACGAATTATTTTTATGCAACAGCAAGATTATTATAGAAAAAATAATCAATTTTATGCAAGTGGTGCTGCTTGTTCAAATGCAACTGCTGCAATTAATACAAATTTATTTAATGGGCAAAATTCTATTGTGGATACAAAATTTTATTACTGCATAACCCAAACTAACGCTGATAATTTTACAGCTCGTGCGGTTGAAAATTCAGGCTCAAGAAATTTCACCATTAACAATTTGAATGTAACTAATTTTTAGAAATTTTTGTGAAGACAAAATTATTAAATAAAAATTCAGAAAGTGGAAATATTCTAGTTGCATCGCTTTTGCTTATGTTGGCGATGAATTTTTTAGCAATTACACTTGTGCAATCAAGCGTTAGGGAAAATAATATCGCGAATTTTAAGGAGGCAGAATCCTCAAGTTTCTATCTTGCGGAATCTTGCGTTGATGAGGTTGTTACTTGGTTTAAGGGTTTTACAAGGCCACCTACAGCAATTCCATATGTAATTACAAAAGCTAATATTTCGCATTTATATTCAGGTAGTGAATCAACTTCATCACTTGGAAGGCTTGCGAAATATTCTTATAATTGTTCAACCACTGCACTAACAATAAAATCAACATCAGCAGATAGGCAGAATATTGGTGAGGATATTTCAAGTTCAGATGGCTATGGATTATCAGGGGATTTAAGGCCAAAATATTTTTATCAAGTTTCAGCCACTGCATACGGCCCCAATAATACTGAGAAAAAACTAAGAAATATCCTTTCGGTGGAGTATTAGTTATTTGTCACCCCGCACTTGTTGCTGGGTTAATGGGTAAAAGTAACTTTAATTGATGGGTTGAGCTTATATAATGGTTAACCCCGCAACAAGTGCGGGGTGACATTAAGGTGGAAAAAGCTAGCAAATAAACAACATGAAAAAAACTATTAAAATATTTTTTATAATAATTTCTTTAATGAGTTTTAATCAAGCTTTTGCTTGTGATTTGGGCTTACTACCTTTTGGAAAAGAATATAAAAATATTTTAGAAAAATATAAAATTGAAACTGAAATTTATGATAGAAAAAATTTTGAATTAAACACAAGAGGGCAGAAAATTTGCTCTCAACTTAAAAATTATCAGGTTTCGTTTTTATTTATAGATAAAAAATTTTCATCTATCAGAATTGAAAATTTAGAAAAAGCAAATTTCAAATTATATAAAATTATCGCTGAAAATTATGGTGAGCCAATAAACAAGCCGAATTTGGCGAGTGTGGATAATTCTTACGCAAGCTATATTGATATTGAAGATTATTATATCAGCTACAAAAATTCTCTGAAAGATAAACACGAAATGGCAATAATTACGCCTAAAAAATATTTAGATAAATACTCAAACTATATGCAAAATTTGAGTGAGGATAAGGAAAAAGAGGATTAAAAAATGAAATTTTTTATTCACATATTTTTATTATTTTTGCTTTTTGCAAATAGCATTTTTTCGAGCGGCGAAGTTTTTGCAAAATCTCCACCACCTGGTTCTGGCTCAGCTGATGTTCCAGCAAATATATTATTAATGCTTGATACTTCCGGCAGTATGGCAGATCCTGCAACGCCTGGCACAACAAGGTATCCAACAGATGTTGCCTTTGATAGTCAGGGTAATATTTATGTTTCAATCTATTATGATTATGTTGAAAAATATAGCCCAACAGGTGAATATATAACAAGGTGGGGTGGCACAACATTTTCAGGTGTTAATGGTAGGTTTGATTTTACTTACGCAATCGCCATTGATGCGAATGATAATGTTTATGTTTCAGATATGGGCAATGCCCGTGTGCAGAAATTTGATAGTGATGGAAATCATTTGCAAAATTTTAATTTACTCTCAGGTAGTGCATTTGGCGTAACGATTGATAATTCTGGCAATGTTTATGCTGTTAATGGCAGTGGTAGAATTGAGAAATTTAGTCCATCTGGCACAAGGCTTGCAACTTCATCTAGCTCATTCAATAATATTAGGCATATTACTTTTGATGCAACCACCAATTCAATTTTCGCAGCAAGGGGTTCCTCTCAGCGTGTTTCAAGGTTTGATTTGAATCTAAATTACCAATCGCAATTTTCTCTATCTTGGGATCCCATCGGAATTGAAGCTGATAAAGATGGTAATTTAATTATTTCTCGCTCCTCTGGCCATAGGGTTTATAGATATACAAACACTGGAACATTGCTAAATACTTGGGGGAATAGCTCCTCAGGTAGTGCAGCGGATAGATTTAATTCACCAAGAGGAATTGGAATAAGAGCTGATAACACTCCGTTTATTGCAGATTATAACAATCATAGAATTAAAAATTCTACTGGTTCAATAATAATTGTTCGTCAAGGTAATGCGAAAACTTTACTAAGAGTAATGCAAGATGTTATCAAAAATATTGTTTCAGATAGTAATTTAACTTCAGGTGCTAATTTTGGTTTAATGAGATGGAGTACTAACGCTCAAATGCTTGTAAATGTTAGTGAAACAGGCTCTCAACAAATTTTTAATAGCGTGGATAGTTTAACGCCTAATGGCTGGACATATCTTGATAACGCAATGGCACTTGCAAGAAATTATTTTCTTGGAACAAGCACACCAATGAACCCTAATGCACCTTGTCAGCAGAACATTTTGATAGTTATTAGTGATGGTTTTTGGGAAGATAATACGGCCTCCAATGATGCGAAATTTTTATTTGATAATTATGGTATAAAAACCTTTACAATCGGCTTTGCAACTACTGGAAATGAAAATTATGTTACGCTTTCCCAAAAGGGCGGAACTTATCCTGATTCCCCACTTTATGCGGAAGATGAATCAAGCCTGCTTGATGTTTTGGCAAATTATATAAGGCAAATTATTTCAACGCAATTAACATTCACCGTTCCAACAATTATTCCAGGGATAACAAATAGTGATCATATTTTGCAATCAACTTTTATGTTCAAGAAAGATCACCAATGGAAAGGAAGATTGCTAAAATACTCACTTTCAAATGATGGCTCTATTGGAAGTTTAATCTGGGACGCTGGCGAAATCTTAAACACAACGCCTGCGAATAATCGTCAAATATGGAGTGTTGCGAATGGCTTAACGCACTCATTAAATAATTTTACAACTAGCAATTTAGATAGGTTAAGGCTTGGCTTAGAAGAAAATATTTCAACTTCAATGACAGATGAAGCCTTGAATAATTTAATAGAATTTATTCGCGGTAAAGATAGTTATAATGAATATCCTACTGGTAAAGATGATGAAAACCAAACTCTTTTAACTGGTGAAAGGTGGAAACTTGCGGATATTTATCACTCAAAGGCGGTGGCGGTTGGTAAGCCTTCTGCCTATTTTTCTGATGTCGCAAACCAAAATTCCGAGACTTATTATCGTGCAATAAACAATTACAAAGGCTTTAGAGATGGATCTTCTTGTGGTGGAAATTGCTCTGCTCGTGAAGAAATTATTTATGTTGGTTCAAATTCTGGAATGCTCCACGCAATAAGCTCAGAGACTGGGCAGGAAAAATGGGCATTTATTCCCCCCGGTTTATTGCCGAATTTAAGAAATATAATTTCTTCTCAAGCTGGAAAATCAGTTAGTATATATGGCGTTGATGGCTCACCAGCTGTTAAAGATATTTTTTATAATGGTTCTTGGAAAACAATTTTACTTGGCGGTTTAAGGCAGGGTGGTGGTTCATATTTTGCATTGGATATAACAAACCCAAATAATCCGAAGCATTTATTTAGTTTTGCATATAATAAAATTACGAATAAAGTTAGCTATTTTGGTGAAGATGGAACTCGCTTAGATTATGATGCATCTGGCGTAATCCCTGCTGAATATGATTATTCTAAAATAGGTGAGGCTTGGTCTGATCCGCTAATATTAAATATAAAAATCGGCTCTGTTCGTAAATGGGTTGGAATTTTTGGTGGTGGTTATAACAACAACATCAATCCAAATTATGGTAATTATATTTATGTAATAGATTTAGAAAATGGTGGCAGGGTTATTGAGAAAATTTTAATCCCAGATTCTTCATCTGGAAATCAAATAATAAATTCTATTCCGCCTCGTTTATCTGCAATTACCGCAGATACCACTACAAGTTTTACCTATGCAGGTGCCTATATTTATTTCACTGATTTAGAAGGTGCGATGTGGAAAGTGAATTTAAGTAATAACGGCATTTTATATCAAACTCAGCGTATATTTGATAATCAATCCACGGCTGAAAATGACAGAATGTGCTTTCATCAGCTTACTCCTACAATAACCGAAGAAGGGAAGTTTATCGCATATTTCGGCACGGCCGATATGTCAAGAATTGGTAGGGTTTCAGCCAATATCGCAAATCGTGCCTTTGGTGTTATTGATAGCACCTATCCAAATTTCGCAAGCCAACCTGTGTTTAATTCATCTTCATTGCAAAATGTTACTGCAAATGGTTCTGCTTGCCCTGTGGAATCTCAAAAAGGTTGGTTTATCAATCTTGATGCGAATGAGAAAATCACCGCTTCCGCAACGCTTAGAAATAAAAGCGTAATATTTTCTCGCTATAAACCAGATACTCTTAATTTATGTAGTGCTGGAACTTCCAAAATTTCTGAGCATGAATTTATTTGTGGCACAAAACAGCGAGAGGTTGATTTAGGGCAGGGTATGGCAACTGAGGCAATAGTTTACAAAGATAAATTATATATCGGTATAAGTAGTGATGCTGCGTTAACTTCACCACTGCCAGTTGGTTTTGTGAAGCAAGGTAACCTAATTATCGGCAAGCCAGTTGCAACCCCAGAAACAAAGGTTAATAAAGAATATTGGCGAGAAGAATATTAATTTTGTTTATTAGTCGTTGGTTGTTAGTTTTTTGAAGTTCTAACTACCAACTACTAACTACCAATTTCTAAATTTTATGTTAAAAAAACTTGCAAATTACGCTCGCACTAGAAAACTTTCGGATTTACATATTCACTCTAATAAGCCTGTCGCAATTAGGGTTCACGGCGATATTGAAAAAATTTCTGACGATATAATCTCTGATTCAGATATAAATAATTTCCTGCAAGAAAATTTAGATAATGAGCAAAAAATTTTCTTTGAAAAAAACAAACAAGTGGATTTTGCGGTTGCTAGTGATGATCTTCGCTTTCGTGTGAATGCATATCTTACAGCCACAGGGCCTGCACTCGTTTTAAGAAAAATTGAAACAGAAATTCCACCGATTGAAAAACTCGGCCTTCCGCAAGCAATGTTAGATATTGTCAACGCTGATAACGGCCTTGTGCTTGTTACGGGGCCAACGGGTTCTGGTAAATCAACCTCACTTGCCTCACTTGTGAATGAGATAAATAAAACCAGACCCGGCAATATAATCACCGTTGAAGACCCTATAGAATTTGTTCACACTAGCCAAAAATGCATCGTTTCACAGAGGGAAATCGGCAGAGATGCAGTTAGTTTCGCCCACGCCCTAAAAGCTATGCTTCGTGAAGACCCAGATTTTATTTTACTTGGTGAGATGCGTGATATGGAAACAATTTCTCTCGCACTTACGGCTGCTGAAACTGGCCACTTAGTTTTTGGAACTTTGCATACAAATGGTGCGGCCAACTCAATCAACAGGATTATTGACGTTTTCCCTTCTGAGCAACAAGCACAAATTCGCTCGCAATTATCGCAATCTTTGCGATTGGTAGTTACGCAAACTTTACTGAAAAGAGCTGATGGAATGGGCAGAACAGCAGCTTTTGAAGTGATGGTGAATACGCCAGCAATTTCAAATTTAATTCGTGAGAATAAAATCTTCCAGATTGATCAAGCCCTGCAAACTGGCAGAGCTTATGGAATGATGACGATGGAAGATTCCCTAAAAAAACTAATTTCAATGGGCATTATTTCCGAAGATGCGGTTTAGGTTTTTAAGAAAATTGTCACCCCGCATTTATTGCGGGGTTAATTTCAATAATATGTTTCATTCCCGCGAAAGCGGGAATCCAAAGGAAAATAGATACCCGCTTCCGCGGGTATGAATTTAGATTTGAAGATTTGTAAAAACAAATGCAACATAAAACTAAAAATGGTTTTACATTATTAGAGTTGATGGTAGTGCTTGCGATTATTGCCACTGCCACAATTTTTGCGATACCCAATTTTAAGGAATGGCAAGTTAGAGATTCTTTAGAAAATTCAATTAATACGATTTATTCAAACTTAACTGAGGCAAGGCTTTCAGCTTTTTCACTCAACACTACTACAAGGGTAAATATTTCAAAATCAGGTAATAATTACACAATTTCAACATTCAAATTCGCAACGCCAACTAACACTTGTAACCCTGCTATGGCGGGTTGGAGTTCTCTTAAAACAACGCAAATTCGCCTAAATGAAAATTTTAATATTTCAGGTTCTGGCATAGGTGATATTTGTTTTTATAGAGATAGCTCATCAAATGGTGGTGCGTTAAATTTTACTGAGGTTAATAGCCCAGCAATTTATAATATGTCTGCGAATATTGATGTAATAATCGCCACTGGTTTTGTTGATTTGATAAAAAATTAATTTTTTATGAACAAAAAAAATCAAAAAGGTTTTTCGTTGATTGAAGCATTAATAGCTACTGCAATTAGTGGTATTGCTTTTGTTGGTGTTTTTGGCTTAACGGGCTATTCAGCAAATTCTATAAATTCAGCAACAAAACAGCAATCTTTGCAAGAAATCGCAAATCAAATTGTAGAAGTTATAGAAACTGACAAAGCAAATATCTTAAATTATAATATGAGCTTTGCAACTTGCGTTGCTCCAACACAAGGGCAAACTGCTGAATATCATCAAAATAGATATAAATGGTGCAGAATGTTAAATAATCTGGTTGGTAATCCAAAGGCTGGTGATGTGCGTAATATCTCAGTTGTGAGTGGTGTGAATCAAGTTACTCTACATATTACATTGCAGGCAACTGGCGGATACCCAGAGGTGGTTCTAAAAAAAATATATGACAATTAAAACGAAAAATAAAAATTCAGGCTATTCAATTTTGGAGTTAGTGCTTGCGGTTTTCACAAGCTCTATAGTTTTGCTTGGTGCTTATTCCGCTTATACTATTGTTGCTGAACAATTTAAGCGAAATAATCTTATTTCAGAAATTAGAGATTTTGCGATGCCTACCATCAGGTTAATCTCAAGGGATTTACGCCTTGCGGGCTATAAAGAAGTTGATGCAAATGTTGAGTCAACTATGGGTAATATTGAAACTCCTATTACCATCACAGATTCTGGCACTTCCGCTTGCTGTGATAGTCTGCAGATAGTTTAT
>JANRLM010000015.1 GCA_033762595.1 Rickettsiales bacterium | reverse complement strand
ACTAAATCTTGCTGGAACTTTAACCTCTTTTCCATCTTTTTCAAATGTAAAAGTATAAATTCCGGATTTATTTACAACATTATCTGATAATTTTTTAGTGTGAAGCTCATTTATAGTGCCTTTCAGATTAGGTAATCCAGTGAACATTTTGAAGTAAGCTAATCTTTCTTCAGGTAAATCGTGAACTTCATTACTTAAAGTTGGAAGTAAAACAGAATCTTCTTTATATAGCTTAATAACTTTATCAGGGCTGCCATAGCTTACAGCCTCAAACCATTTATTCATAAAATCATCAGCTTTATCTTCTTTTTTAGAAGCAGCTACAATCTCAGAGCTTGCAAATAAAATAGCACAGATACCTGCAATTTTTAATATGTTAGATTTAGTAATTTTCATAAATGTCCTTTTTTGGTTGATTTTTAATGTTATGGTCTATAATTTATCTTATAGATTACCTATTATATATTAGTTTTGCTTATAAAAGGAAATTTAATAGTATTAATAACAGCTATAAGTTTTTCTTATGAACATAGATATACTAACTATTGAAATGTTTATTCTAGTTGCTGAAACAGGCAGTTTTACTAAGGCAAGCAACAAAATTGGCAGAACTCAATCTGCCGTTAGCCAGCAGATTAGTAAGCTAGAATCATCACTTTCAGTTAGGCTTTTCAATCGGGAAAAGACGCTCACCCTAACTCATCAGGGGGAGGTTTTTCTTAATTATGCCCGCAAAATTTTCAGCTTAAATCAACAAGTGGTAAATGAGCTTAAAGAGCCTGAAATTGAAGGTGAGATTAGTTTTGGCTTGCCTGAAGATTTTGCTACTTTTTTTCTTTCAGAAGTTCTTGCGGAGTTTTCAAGAACTTATCCAAAAGTTATGATTAATGTTGAATGTGATTTAACGCTTAATTTATTAGAAAAATTTAAGAAAAATAAATTTGATTTAGTTCTACTAAAGATGAGCAAGCCTGAGGATTTCCCAAATGGCGTAAATATCTGGAATGTAAATTTAGAATGGGTTGCAAGTGAAGAATTCGCTGAGAATTTTGATCACAAAAAAAAGATTCCACTCGTTTTAGCCCCCAAACCTTGCGTTTATAGAAGCAGAGCAATTGAAGCTCTAGATAAAGCAAATCTTAAATATAGAATTTCATATTCAAGCCCAAGTTTTGCAGGTAAATTAGCCGCGGTAAAAGCCGGATTAGGGGTTTCAGTTATACCCAGAAATATGATTCCAAAAGATTTGAAGATTATAAAATCTCTGCCAAAATTAAAAAATAGCCACGCATCTCTGCTAAAAATTTCAAATACAGATAAGGTTGCAAAATGCTTTGAGGAGTTTGTTATAAAAAATATGGTTCATTAATAGGAGTAATGACTAAGTATGGATTTTACCAAATTAACCAAAAATGTCACCCCGTGCTTGTCACGGGGTTAATGGTTGAAAGTGTTTTTAAGTCTAATTTTTGAGCGTGTTTTGCAATTAACCTCGCAATAAATGCGGGGTGACAGATACTGGGTGTAGTGGGGTAAAATTTAAGTTTAGTGAATACTCCCTAATTAATTTTTATTATGTTTTTATTACGAGAATAAGGCTTATTTTTCTGAAAAAATATAAATTTATATGAATCACTCACTCGTTTGGTTTCGGCAAGATTTAAGAATTACGGATAATCCCGCACTTAAAAACGCGATTGAAAATTCAAAATTCACATCGGCAATTTATATTTTAGATGATGAAAAGAAACAGAAAATTAGAGCTTTAGGCGGTGCTTCAAAATGGTGGTTACATTATGCTTTGCAAGATTTATCAAATAACCTCAAAGAAAATTACAATATTGATTTAATAATTAGAAAAGGAAATCCAGAAGAAATCATACCAGAAATTTGTGCTGAAAATAATATTGAAAAACTATACTATAACAGGCTTTATGAGCCATATTATTACAAAAGAGATTCTGAAATTTCTGATATTCTAAGCAAGCAAAATATCGCAGTTGAAAATTTTAACTCCGCACTTTTGGTTGAGCCTTGGGAAGTTAAAAATGGCTCGAGAGAATTTTTCAAAGTTTATACACATTTTTATAAGGCTTGCTTAAAAAATTTTATACCAAGAAATTCTATAAAAAAGCCGAAGCCTCAAAATAAAAAATTTCAAAAAGATATTTTTTCTGAAAGCTTAGAAAGCCTTAATCTCACGCCAAAAAAGCCAAATTGGGCTAAAGGATTTTATGATTATTGGCAAGTTTCAGAAGGTGCTGCTGAAAATCGTCTATATAATTTCTTAGAAAATTTAGTTGAAAATTATGACGAGAAAAGAAATTTTCCTGATGTTGAAAATACCTCAAAACTCTCACCTTACTTACATTTTGGGCAGATAAGCCCTCATCAAATTTTAGATGCGTGTGAGTTATTCAAGCAGAAAAATCCAAATTCAATTAATGGCATAAATAAATTTATTAGCGAGATTTATTGGCGAGAATTTTCTTATAATTTAATGTTTAATTTCCCCTCACTACCTGAGAAAAATTTTCGTGCCGAATTTGATAATTTCCCTTGGGAAGATAATTTAGAAAATCTAAAAAAATGGCAGAAAGGTAAAACTGGCTACCCTATAATTGACGCAGGAATGCGGGAGCTTTGGCATACTGGCTGGATGCATAATCGCGTTAGAATGATTGTTGGCTCGCTACTTACAAAACATCTTTTAACGCACTGGAAATATGGCGAGGAATGGTTTTGGGATTGCTTAGTTGATGCGGATCTTGCTAATAATTCTGCAAGTTGGCAATGGGTTTCTGGCAGTGGTGCTGATGCCGCCCCTTATTTCCGAATTTTTAACCCCGTTATGCAGGGCGAAAAATTTGATGCTTATGGCGTCTATGTTCGCAAATGGATTCCAGAATTAAAGCATTTGCCGAATGAATTTATACATAAACCTTGGCTTGCAAGCCCCCTAATTCTTAAAGCAGCAGGTGTTGAGCTTGGGAAAAATTATCCAGAACCAATAATTCCGATGGAAAAAGGTAGAAACAAAGCACTTGAAGCCTATCAAAAAATGCGTGGGAAGTAATGCAATTTTTTAAGTCTCAAAAAAGAGTAAAAACTTTGATTATTTAATTAGGTAAGGTTTTAGTGCTTCTGGAACGCTTGATAATTTAATTGTTGACTTAGTAACATAATTAAAAGCTGTTTTTTTGCTTAAATTACCTACGATATTTTCCTCTTTAATTTTATACATTGCTCCCGTTGCTGGGTCAATTATTAAGAGTCCAATCAGACCTCCAAAAAGTATATTTGCTATATACCAACCATTTATAGTAGGCTTTATAAATTTTTTGTCTTCTTTATAGCCCTTTTTTGTAAAATTCACTTCATATTTGGCAGGAGAGAAGAATCCATCTGATGAGTCTAAAACAAACTGAGTTGGGGTAGTGCCTTGAAATAGCTTTTTACCACTTTCATCAATTATACTTACATCAGAACCTTCTGGATTACTCTGAAAATTTACTGGCCACTGACTTTTGCTTATAATACTAGCACAGCTAGATGTAATTAGTGAAAAAATAATTACTATTGCAAGTAGATTTTTCATAAAAAAATTTATAGTTTCAATTTATAATTGAACAAATTTATTTTTAGTCAAGAATAATTTTTATTAAAAATTATAATATTACTATGCATTATAGATAGAAACTAAAAAAATTTCTCTAGTGATGATATAGCTTGTCTAAGGCAAATAAATTATCTTATAAACCCTAAAAATCTAAGCATTTGTAGTTTTTAGAAGGCTCTAAGCCGGGAATATAGTCATCAAAAAATTGGCGGAATGATGGGCGAGATTTTATCACGCAATACCATTCTTTGACTTCCTGATTGTGATCCCAAGGCACATCACCTAAAAAATCTAAAACAGAAAGCTGTGCAACCGCTGTAATATCAGCTAAACTGAACTTTTCACCAGCAAGCCACTTTCTTGTTCTTAGTAAAAAAGCAATATAATCTAGGTGATCAATTATATTATTTTTTGCAGCTCTGAGATAGTGAGAATTAGGTTCACCTTGCTTTCTGAGGAATTTATAAACCTTTTCATCAACGATATATTTTGTAACTTCGTAATAAAATTTATTATTAAACCAACCTGAAACCCTTCTAATTTCTGCACGCTCTAAAATATCGCTTCCGATTAATTGCGGCTCGGGATATTTTTCTTCTAAATATTCGCAAATTGCGGTGCTTTCAGAGAGCAAAATTGGTTTATCATTGTAGTTTTCTTCAATCAAAACTGGCACTTGAGAAGCGGGATTCATCGCAAGAAATTTTCTTCGTCTTTCCCAAAAATTTTCAGTTTTGAGTTCAAAGTTAATACCTTTTTCCGCAAGCATTAGCCTAACTTTACGAGAAAATGGGGAGATGGGATAATGATATAAAATTGTTGTCATTTCACTCAAGAATTATTATCGCTATTAGGAATAGAAATTCTATTTGAAAAACCACCAAATTGCTGATTATTTTGAGGTTTTTTCTTAACTCTATTAAGCTCAACTTTTGAAGTAAAATAGCCTTTTTTAGGATTTTCAGAAGTTTTATTTTCCGTTTTTACCTCAGATTTTTTAGCTTCAGGGTTTTTATTATAATTATTTTCTTTATATTCAATAATAAAACCACCTGTTTTATTAGCTTTTATTTCAAGAATAAATTTTTTAATTGGTGGTTGATAAATTTTGCTGTATAAAATTATATATAATTTACTTGGATTAAGAATTGAAACCAGAGGGAATTCATCAAAAAGTTGTTGTAGTACCTTCTGTGCATCTTCTAAATTTTCAAAAATCTTTTCTTTTTTAACAAGCCTTAAACAAGGATGCCCCCAATCTGGGTGCTTTCTATTAGGGCGTTTTCTTTGCGGGTGAAATTTGAGTTCAGTATCAATTTTTTCAAGCGTAAGAGAGAATTTATTTTTATTCTCTACAATTTTTATATTAGCGTAATTACCTAAAAAACCTGCCTTTTCTTCTGCTTCGCTAATAGAAAAATTTTTCAACCATAGCTTTATAATTCCATTTTCATCTTTAGAATTTTTTGCAGAAATTATAAAATTATTTTTTATATCTTGTAGTTTTTGATTGGCCTCTGCTTGGCTTGAAAGCACAAAAACTCCGTTAATCATTGCTTCAAAAAAAGGATTATTTGCAGAGGCAAATTTTTTCTTATACTCAGGGCTTAATTGTTCTAAAGAGGGTAATTCAGGCAGTGAAATTGATTTTTCTGATTTGCTATTTTGAACTTTTTTATCAGAAATTTCTGACTTTTTTTCAGTTTTTTTGATTGGCTTTTTTGCCTTTTTTTCTGTCATAGGTAAAAGGAATTAATTTCGTAATTTCCTGTAAAATTATCGCAATTTGAGCGTTGCAAGCCCAATTAGTGCAAATATAACTGCAATTATCCAGAATCTTATAACAATTTTTGATTCACTCCAACCTTTTTTCTCAAAATGATGGTGAATTGGCGACATTAAAAAAATCCTCTTACCGGTTCTTTTGAAGTAAAAAACTTGGATAATTACGGATAATGTTTCCATTACAAATAATCCACCAACAATTGCAAGCACTATTTCGTGTTTGGTGATAACGCTTATAATACCAAGCAAGCCCCCAAGGCTGAGGCTTCCAGTATCACCCATAAAAACTTGTGCAGGTGGTGCATTATACCATAAAAACCCAAGCCCAGCCCCAAGAATTGCCCCACATATTACAGCGATTTCACCCGCATCTGGCACTGAATGTAGTTGCAAATATTCTGAATATTTTGCGTTCCCAACTAGATATGAAATTAATGCAAAACAGCAAACGGCAATCATAACTGGCACTATCGCAAGGCCATCTAAGCCATCAGTTAAATTTACAGCGTTTGATGAACCAATTATTACAAAGCAAGCAAAAGCGAAAAAGAACCAAGATAAATCAATCAAAACATTTTTGAAAAACGGCAAAGCAAGGTGAGTATTCATATTTTCAGGAGTGTTAACTGAAACAAAATAAACCGCAACTAAAGCTATTAAAAACTGAAATAGTAATTTTAGTTTCCCCCTTAAACCAGCGTGATTTTTTTTAGTAAGTTTTTTATAATCATCAAGAAAACCAATAAAGCCATAGCCGAGGGTTACAAATAAAACTATCCACACAAATTTATTTGTAATATCAACCCATAAAATGCTAGAAAAAAATACTGCGAATAAAATCATTATTCCGCCCATTGTTGGCGTACCTTTTTTGGTAAGCAAATGGCTTTCAGGCCCGCAACCTCTGATTGGCTGGCCTTCTGGCTGTTGTGATTTTAACCAGTTTATAATTCTGCCACCAAATAAAAAGCAGAAAATCATTGAGGTAAAAATTGCTCCGCCAGTTCTAAAACTTATATACTTAAATAGGTTTAAGAAGTTGAATTCATCAATAAATTGTGTGAGAAAATAATGAAGCATTTAACCTATAATTTTGAGGTTAACTCTGGAACTGCTTGGAATAAATCCGCAACTAATCCAAAATCTGCAACTTCAAAGATTGGTGCATTTTCATCTTTGTTAATTGCAACTATAATTTTACTTTCTTTCATGCCTGCTAAATGTTGGATTGCTCCTGAAATTCCAACCGCTACATAAAGCTCTGGAGCAACAATTTTACCTGTTTGACCAACTTGATAATCATTTGGAACAAAACCCGCATCAACAGCCGCACGAGATGCACCAACTGCCGCATTTAATTTATCTGCTAAGGCTTCAATAATTTTGAAATTTTCACCTGAGCCAACACCCCTACCACCAGAAACCACTATTCTTGCGGAGGTCAACTCCGGCCTTGCACTCTCAGTTTTTTGAATCTGAACGAAAGAAGTTAAATTATTTGACGCTGAAAGATTAATATTTTCAATAGGTGCATTACCTGCCTCAGCAGCTTTATCAAAATTTGAACATCTTATAGTAATGATATTTTTCGCTTCAGAAGTTTTTATTGTTGCAATAACATTACCCGCATAAATTGGGCGTTTGAAGGTTTGCTTATCAATAACTTCCGTGATTTCTGAAATTTGTTGAACATCTAAAAGAGCTGAAATTCTTGGCAGAATATCCTTTCCAAAAGTTGTTGCAGGAGCAAGGATATAATTATAATTCCCAGATATTTCTTTAATTGCTGGGGCAAGCGCCTCACTTAAAAAATGCTCAAAGGCTGGATTTGCAGAAACTAAAACCTTACCAACTCCTGAGATTTTTGAAGCAGAATTTGCGATATTTTGCAAATCTCCATTTCCTAAAATTAGAACGTGAATATCACCACCAATTTTACTTGCAGCTGTAACTACATTTCTAGTATTTGGATTGAGATTTTTATTATCGTGCTCTGCTAATATAAGTATTGTCATATTTATTTGATAATTAATTAATATTTCTTTTTTAGCCCTCACCCCTACCCCTCTCCCGGAGGGAGAGGGGAATTAAATATTTCCTCTCCCAAAGGGAGGAAAAACCCTAACCCCTAGAACCTAGCCCCTAGCCTCTAGAACTTACAGCCTCTCTTTTAATCTTTTTAATTTTACCGCTTCGCCATTTTTTTCATAAATAGCAAAAAGGCTACCCCTTTGAATAACCGGAAGTTCCGTTACAACCTCTAATTCGTTACTCCAAAAATATACTTGACAATAATCTTCATGATTATGAATTTCAGTGCAGATAATTTTACCAATTTCCCTTAACTCAACTTCCCTTCTTAAGTAAGATGCATCTGCGTAAGCAAAATGAATTTTGCCGTGATTTGCTATCCATTTCGCATCTTCTGGAAGCTCACCTTTTGCCCTGCAAGACGCAATTGAATAAGCAAAAACAAATATAATAAGCATTGAGATTATTTTATTCATATAACCTGCTTTGATTTTAATTGAGATATTAAATCATCAACATTAGCAACTTTAATTCCTTTTGATCTCTTAGTTGGCGATTGGAATTTTATAGATTCGAAACGAGGTTTTATATCAACGCCTAAACTATCAACGGCGATTTTTTCCATTGGCTTACTTCGAGCCTTCATAATATCAGGAAGTTTAACATAGCGTGGCTCATTAAGCCTTAAATCAGTGGTAATAATTGCTGGAAGTTTTGCCGATATTGTTAATAAACCACCATCAACTTCCCTTGTAACTATTGCATTTTCGCCTTCAATTTTAACTTCACTTGCGAAAGTTGCCTGTGACCAACCAAGCAAACCAGCTAAAATTTGACCTGTTTGGTTTGAATCATCATCAATTGCTTGCTTGCCAAGAATTACTATTTTAGGCTGTTCTTTTTCAATAATTTTTGCCAGAATTTTTGCAGCAGAAAGAGGCTGAATTTCTTTATCAGCGGTTACTAAAACCCCCCTATCAGCACCGATTGCGATTGATTGCCTAATAATTTCCTCTGATTTTGCATCACCGATTGAAACCACAACAACTTCTGTTGCAACACCTTTCTCTTTTAGGCGAACAGCTTCTTCAACAGCGATTTCATCAAAAGGGTTAATTGACATTTTAACATTTGCAATATCAACGCCAGTTTCATCAGCTTTAGGGCGAACATTCACTTTATAATCAACAACTCTTTTAACGGCACATAAAACTTTCATAAGTAAAAATTTTCTATTTATTTCGTTTTAATCATATTAAATAAGTAAGTATCATTCTCTAATAAGGTTGATAGAATTACCCTTATTTGTTTGATAAAATTATATCTATGTTACTTAGTTGCAACTAAAAATTTTCGCAGAAAATACTAATTCTAAAAAAGCAAGAAACAAAATTTATACAAAGAAAAGTTTTTTACTTGATTATAATCATTCTTTTAATATCATCGCAAACCTAATAATTATTTTTCAAACTTTATTAATTATAAATATGAATAAATTTTCCTTTAAGATTCTTGGTTTTGCCGCTTTGACATTCCTATCTTTTACTTTCTTTGGTTTTAACCCAGCTATCGCCGCTGATAAATATGTAACTATTGGAACTGGTGGCGTTACGGGCGTTTATTACCCAGCTGGTGGTGCAATTTGTCGTTTGGTAAATAGAGGCAGAAAAGAACATGGAATCCGTTGCTCAGTTGAATCAACAGGTGGTTCAGTCTACAATCTAAATGCATTAAGAGCTGGCGATATAGATGTTGCAATAGCTCAATCTGATTGGCAATATCACTCATATATGGGAACTGGGCCTTTTGAAAGCATAAGTGCGGATAAAAAACTTCGCTCGCTATTCTCTCTACACTCTGAGCCATTCACGGTTATTACTAGAGAAGATTCAGGCATCAAAAAATTTGATGATATAAAAGGTAAGCGTGTAAATATTGGTAATCCGGGGTCTGGTCAAAGGGCAACTTTGGAAGCTATAATGGCAGTAAAAGGCTGGAAAATGGCTGATTTCAAAATTGCTTCTGAGCTTAAAGCATCTGATCAAGCACAAGCACTTTGCGATAATAAAATTGATGTGATGATTTACGCAGCTGGCCACCCAAATGGTGCAGTTCAAGAAGTTACAACAACTTGTAATGCAAAAATCATTCCAGTTGATGATGCAGATATTGATAAGCTAGTTAATCGCTTCCCATTCTACGCTTACACAACAATCCCGGGTGGAATGTATAATGGTAATGATACAGATGTGAAAACCTTTGGTGTTAAAGCAACTTTCGTTGCATCTGAAGCAGTTGATCAGCAAATTATATATCAGTTAGTAAAGGCGGTTTTTGATAATTTTGATGGTTTCAAAACTTTACACCCTGTTTTTTCAACCCTAGAGCCTAAAGAACTTATTAAATCTGGCAACACAGCACCACTCCACAAAGGTGCTGAAAAATATTATGTTGAAAGAGGTTGGATTTAGCGAATAAAAAAAGGCGGTTTTACCGCCTTTTTAATTTCATATATAATTACATCTATGCAGGAATTATTTTCAGAGTTACAAAAAGTTGAACAAGCAGTTAATGCTAAAATGGAAGCATTATTGCCAGAAGAATCAGAAAGCAGAATCGGTGAAAATCGTCTTATTCAAGCAATGAGATATTCTGCACTTGGTTCAGGAAAAAGGGTTCGCCCATTCTTAGTTATGAAATCCGCTTCTTTATTTGGTGTTAGTGAATCTTGTGCTTTACAAGTTGCAGCCGCTATAGAATTTGTTCATTGTTTTTCACTTATTCATGATGATCTTCCAGCCCTAGATGACGATGATGAAAGAAGGGGGCAACCAAGTTGTCATATTAAATTTGATGAAGCAACCGCAATTTTAGCAGGCGATGCTTTGCTTACACTTGCATTTGAAGTTTTATCTCATGAAACAACTCACATAGATTCTTTTGTTCGTGCGGATTTAGTTCACGCTTTTGCAAAAGCAATTGGCGTTAATGGAATGGTTGGCGGACAAATGCTAGATATAATGTCTGAAAATCTCTCGCTTTCAGTTGAACAAATAACTAGATTGCAACGCTTAAAAACAGGACAATTATTCCAAGTTTCTTGTGAAGCTGGAGCGATTCTTGGTAAAGCAGGTAAGAATGCAAGGAATTCTCTAAGAGGATACGCTTCAAATTTAGGCTTGGTTTTCCAGATTACTGATGATTTACTGGATGCAACCACTGAAATTAATGATGATGGAACACCTAGGAAAGATAAATCCTCAAATAAAGGAACTTATATTTCAGTGATGGGAATTGAAAAGGCGACACAGCAGGCAAAAATTCTTACTGAGCAAGCAATTTCTCATCTAGCAATTTTTGGTAAAAATGCTGATACATTAAAAGAGCTAGCTCACTTCGTTCTGAATAGAACTAAATAGTAAAAATACTCCTAATTTATGGATACTCTAAACCAAATTTATCAAATTATTGATAATAAAAAAAATGCTGATCCAGAAAAATCTTATGTTGCATCATTGCTTGGTGGTGGCGTAAAAAAAATCTCAAAAAAAGTAGTGGAAGAAGCTGGTGAAACAATTATCGCAAGCCTAGCTGAGGATAGATCTCGTGTGATTAGTGAATCCGCAGATTTGATTTTTCATTTGCTAGTTTTACTTTATGCAAAAAAAGTTAAGCCCTCTGATGTTATGAAAGAGCTTGAAGCAAGAATGGGAATCTCTGGCCTTGATGAAAAAGCCCTTCGTAATCAAAAGAAAAAATCTAAGAAAAATACAAAAAATTAATGCATCCAGTTGAAAAAATTATTGAAAAATATGGCAAGCCAGAAGCCATTTTACTAGATTGGGATAACACACTAGCTGATAGTTGGGGCGTTATTTTCAAATCTCTCAACAAGGCTTTCAAAGGGCTTGGAATGGAGGAGTGGAGTTTTGAAGATGTGCAAAATGGCAGGGAAAATATCCACCATTCTTTGCGAGAATCCTTTCCAAAAATCTTTGGTAATCGCTGGGAGGAAGCTAGGGATATTTACTATAAAAGTTTTTTAGAGTGCCATTTAGATGAAATTAAACTTCTGCCAGAAGCTGAAAATACTCTTAAAACCCTTAAAAACCTTGATGCTCATATTGCAATAGTTAGTAATAAAACCAATAAATATTTGCGTGATGAGCTTAATCATCTTGGCATTTCCCATTATTTTGATGAAATTGTTGGTGCAGGTGATGCAGAAAAAGATAAACCTCACAAAGAGCCCCTACTTCTTGCACTTTCTTCAAGCACAATTTTAGAGGCGGATTTTGCAAGCAAAGTTTGGATGATAGGCGATAGCAAAACTGATATTGAAGCTGCAATCAACACTAATTGCATTCCAATTTTATATGGTGATGCTGATGTTTCAAATTTTATTGCCGAAAATAAAATAAACACTGATAATCTTTACAAAATCAATAACCACCTTCATTTTCAAGAATTGCTAAATAAACATTTTTAATTCTTAACTGCCAATTGTCACCCCGCATTTATTGCGGGGTTAATGGCTAAAATCTTTCCAAACCTAAGTTTTTAGCTTGTTTTGTAATCAACCCCGCAACAAGTGCGGGGTGACAATTAGTAAAATCTTTGCAGAAACTTAATAAAATCTTCATTCGTAAGCATAACATTTTCAGGTTTGTTTATTTGCATTATTTTTATTTTATAGTAAAAATTCTCTAGAAAATTACAAAATCAAAATGTCTAAAAAAGCTACAGAGGAAATTTTATTAGAGGGAAATTTTTCTGATATTCTTTCAGAAAAATATCTCGCTTACGCACTTTCAACTATCACTTCTCGTTCTCTGCCAGATGTTAGAGATGGCTTAAAACCTGTGCATAGACGCATTTTATGGGCGATGCACCAACTTAAACTTGATCCCAAATCCGGTTACAAAAAATGTGCAAGGGTGGTTGGTGATGTGATTGGTAAATATCACCCGCACGGAGATGTTGCGGTTTATGATGCACTTGTGAGGCTCGCTCAAAATTTCTCAGTTCGTTATCCTCTGGTTGATGGGCAAGGCAATTTTGGCTCAGTAGATGGTGATAACGCCGCTGCAATGCGTTATACAGAAGCCCGTATGACAGAAGTTGCAACCTTAATGTTGCAAGATATTGAAAATGAAACGGTCAATTTCAAACCAACTTATGATGGGCTTGATGAAGAGCCTTGCATTCTGCCAGCTTACTTCCCTAATCTGCTTGCAAATGGCAGTGAAGGGATTGCAGTTGGCATGGCAACCGCAATTCCACCGCATAATGTTGATGAATTATGCGATGCATTATTACATTTAATCAAGCACCCCAATGCTGATGTTAAAACTTTAGTGGGCTATGTTAAAGCCCCTGATTTTCCAACTGGTGGGGAGATAATAGAAACTGAGGAATCTATTATTTCTTCCTATGAAAAAGGAAAAGGAGCGTTTCGCCTCCGAAGTAAATGGGAGAGAGAGGAACTTGGCAGAGGTGGCTATCAAATTATTATAACGGAAATCCCTTATCAAGTCCAAAAATCTAGGTTGTTAGAGAAATTAGCGGAAAGTTTAGAGAATAAAAAAATCCCACTTGTTGGAAATATCAAAGATGAATCAGCGGAAAATATTCGCATTATTATTGAGCCTAAAAACCGCACAATAGATGCAGAAATCCTTATGGAATCTCTGTTTCGTTCTAGCGATTTGGAAATTCGTTATAATATGAATTTGAACGCCCTTGATGCAAACGGCCTGCCAAGAGTGATGAGTTTGAAAGATATTCTGCTTGCATTTTTAGATCACAGAAAAGAAGTTTTAATTAGAAAATCTCAAAATCGCTTAAATAAAATCAATGCTAGGCTTGAAATTTTGGCTGGATTTTTAATTGCATATCTAAATCTTGATGAAATTATAAGAATTATTCGTGAAGAAGATGAGCCAAAACAAGTAATGATGAAAAAATTTAAGCTCACTGATAATCAAGCAGAAGCAATTTTGAATATGCGTTTGCGTTCACTTCGTAAATTAGAAGAGATAGAAATTAAGAGCGAAAATAAAGCACTAAAAGAAGAAAAATCTAGGCTTGAGGAAATACTCAAAAATCCTGACGAACAGAAAAAAGAAATCGCAAATAATATTAAAGAAATCAAAAAATTATTCTCTAACAAAACGGAACTAGGCAAAAGAAGAACCCAAGTTACGCATAAATTACTTGCAAATAATGTTATTTCAATTGAGGCTTTTGTTGAGAAAGAGCCAGTTACAATCGTCCTTTCTAAACTAAATTGGATAAGAAGTTTCAAAGGGCATAATCTAGATACATCGTCAGTTAAATATAAAGAAGGTGATGAGGAAGGCTTAATTATCAAGGCTCAGACCACTGATAAAATAATGTTCTTCAGCTCATTTGGAAAATCATTTACGCTTAATGCTGATAAAATCCCCGGTGGTAAAGGTTTTGGTGATCCACTTTCGTTACTTCTTGATATTGCACCTGAGGAAGAAATCATCGCAAAATTTGCTTATGATGAAACGGCAAAATATATTCTAGCTTCTAAAACGGGTAAAGGCTTTGTAGTTGAAGCACCAGATTTAATCGCAAGCACTAAATCTGGTAAGCAAATTATGAACCTTAAAGAGAAAGATAAAGTTATAATTTGCAAAAAAATTACCGCAAATCACATCGCAACTATCGGCGAAAACCGCAAGATTATTATTTTTCCGCTTGAACAAATTCCAGCGATGAAACGCGGTCAAGGCGTTGGCTTGCAAAAATTCAAAGATGGTGGATTAAGTGATTTAACTTTTGTAGATTTATCTGTTGGGCTTGAATATTATAAAGGTGAGCGACGATTTGTAGTTGAAAACTTCAAATATTGGCTGGCGAATCGTGCAGATGCAGGGAAACTCGCCCCTGAAGGCTTCCCTAGAAATAATAAATTTTAATGAGTTTTAATAATATTACGCCTCTCCCACTGGTAGAGGCAAGATTTTCAAGCGAATAAAATGAGCTTAGAAAATCTGGTGAGGGCGATTCAGAATCCAAAAATCTTAAATCTTAAAATTTGAGGTTTCAGGTTTCTGTTCAGCCCCCACCCCAACCCTCTCCCAAAGGGAGAGGGGGGAATTAACTTTTTTATAAATGGCGAATTATCACATACATTTAATTTCAGATTCAACTGGTGAAACGGTTAATTCCGTTGTTCGCTCGGCAATGAGCCAATTTGATAATATTGATTATGAAGAACATACTTGGAGTTTAGTTAGAACCCCCGGGCAAATGCAACGCGTATGTGAGGAAATCTCTGAATCTCCGGGGCCAGTTTTATTCACGGTGATAGATAGAGATTTACAAGCGATGCTAATAAAACATTGCAGAAAGCTTAGAATCCCGTGTATTCCAGTTCTCAATAAAGTTATTAAAGAATTTTCAAGCTATTTCGGCGTTGAGGCAAAATATCAAACCGGCAAGCAATATGAATTAGATGAGGAATATTTTCAAAAAGTTGATGCAATCCACTTCACGCTTGCCCACGATGATGGCGCGGAAACTGATAGCTTAGAAGAAGCCGATATTGTTTTGGTTGGTGCTTCAAGAACTTCCAAAACGCCAACTTGTGTTTATCTTGCATATCGTGGGTTGAATGCAGCTAATGTGCCTTTTGTTAATGGCGTTGATTTACCAGAAACACTTTTTAAGCTAGAAAAACCTTTAGTGGTTGGTTTATATATTCAGCCTGAAAGGCTTGGTCAGATTAGAAAATCTCGCCTTTCCTCGCTCAATGAGCAATCAAATACTAATTATGTAAATCTTGAAAGTATAGTTGATGAAGTTCAGCAATCTCGTAGAATTTTCACTTCGCAATTATGGCCAGTGATTGATGTTACTAGAAAATCAGTAGAGGAAACTTCTGCACAAATTATGCAATTATATTCTGATCATTGTGAAAGATTAGGCATTCCCAAAAAACAATATTAATTAGTTTTATAATTATGAATAAAAAAGAAAGATTAAAACAAATTATCTTAGAAAAATCCCTTAAAAAAGGTGATTTTACTTTAGCATCAGGTGCTAAAAGCAATTATTTATTTGATCTTAAAACCACCCTTCTTGATGCAGAGGGAGCAAATTTGGCTGGGAGTTTAGTTTTGGATAAAATCCCAAGCAATATTAATGCAGTTGGTGGTCTTGAACTTGGAGCTTGCCCTATAGTTTCTGCGGTTTGCGTTTTAAGTTTTCAAAATAATCGTTCGCTCAAAACTTTTTATGTTCGTAAAGAGAAAAAAGATAGAGGCACAAATCAGCTAATTGAAGGCTGTAACTTAAATGCAGGTGAGGAAGTTATAATTCTTGAAGATGTTACAACTAAGGGCGGCTCAGCGATGAAAGCAGTTGAGATTGTTAAAAATCTTGGTTGTAAAGTTAATAAAATAATTTCTATTGTTGATAGGCAGGAAGGTGCAAGTGAAAACCTCAAATTTGAGGGAATAGAACTAGAGGCAATTTTCACTAGAGATGAATTGTTAAAGTAATTTATAAATGGCTAATTTAATAAATAAATTCTTGGAAAAATTTTTCCGCATTGGGGCTAAAATTTTAGTTCGGGTTTTATATTCCTGCAATAATATTGGGTTTGAAAATATTCCATCAAAAGGCCCTGCAATAATTATCGCAAATCATATTTCTTATATGGATGGGCTGATTTTGAATTGTGCTTCGCCTCGCAAAATGAGATTTATAATTGATGAAGATATTTATAACACGCCGATTGTTAATTATTTTATGAAAATGGATCGTGCAATTCCAGTTAGAGCTAAAAAGGAATCTGTAAAGCAGATGATTGAAAATGTTTCCGAAGCCCTTAAACAAGGCGATTTAGTTGCAATTTTTCCAGAAGGGCAGATAACTTATTCAGGCTATTTAACAAGGTTTAAGTTTGGCATTGAGTGGCTTCTAAAAGAAAACCCTGATGTTAATGTTATTCCTATCGCAATTTACGGCTTATGGGGAAGTATTTTCAGCAGAAAATATCTTGATCCAAAATATAAATTCAAATTTTTACCAAGATATTTCAGAATGAAAATCACCGCAATTTGTGGCAAGCCAATTCCGCATCAGAAAGCATCAATAAATTATTTGCAAAGGGAGTTAATGAAATTAATTTCTCAAGCTGGCACTGAAAGATAAAGTTGAGTTATTCAATAAATTATTTATAAAACCTAATCAAAATTTATAATAAAATTATGTCTAAAAAAATATTTGTTTTTCCGGGGCAAGGCTCTCAAATAGTTGGAATGGGTAAAGATTTTTATGATAATTTCATTGAAGCCAAAGAGGTATTTCAGGAAGTAGATAATGCTCTCAACCAAAATTTAACAAAAATTATTTTTGAAGGTAGTGCGGAAGATTTAACCTTAACTGAAAACACCCAGCCAGCTTTAATGGCGGTTTCTATTGCAATATTAAGAACATTATTAAAGCAATCAGGAAAAAAACTGAATGATTTTTCTGATTATGTCGCAGGCCACTCACTTGGTGAATATACCGCACTTTGTGCAGCGGGTGCATTTAATTTATCAGATTGTGCAAGGCTTCTAAAACTTCGTGGAAAGTCAATGCAGCAGGCCGTTCCGCAGGGTAAGGGTGCAATGGCGGCAGTTATCGGGCTTGATTTTGCCAATGTTGAGAAGCTGACAAATCAGGCAAATTCTTCAGATGAGCCTTGTGAAATTGCCAATGATAATTCAGATGGTCAAGTGGTTATAAGTGGCTCAGTAGCCGGAATTGACAAGGCAGAAAATATCGCAAAGGAGCTTGGGGCAAAAAGATTTCTAAAACTGCCAGTTTCTGCACCTTTTCACTCATCACTAATGAAGCCAGCGCAAGAAATCATGCGTCAAGCATTAGCTGAAACAAATATAAATATTCCTGCTGTGCCAGTAATAGCAAATGTTTCAGCTAAAATAACTTCTGATGTAAATGAAATAAAAAATTTACTGACGCAACAAGTAACAGGCAGAGTTCGCTGGAGGGAATCAGTGGAATATATGGCTCAAACTTTGCAAATAACAAAAGCTACGGAAATTGGTGCTGGAAAGGTTCTTTCAGGATTAATTAAAAGAGGTGCAAAAGAAATTGAAACCTCTAACATTGAAAAAATTCAAGATTTAGAAAATTTTCTAAATCTCTCTAACTGATAATTCTTCAGTGATAGGTTTTTCTTCAGCAATTATAGTTTCACCACCAATTACTTTTTGACCAATTGCAACTTTTGGAACAAGTGAAGGTGGCATATAAATATCAACCCTACTTCCAAAGCGAATTATACCATATCTCTCACCTCTCGCAAACTCCCTGCCCTCTTTAGCATCACAAACAATTCTTCTAGCAATTAAGCCAGCAATCTGCACTACACCGAAATTTTTTCCATCTTCAGTTTTTATAAGAATAGAATTTCTTTCATTTTCATCGCTCGCTTTATCAGTTTCTGCACTTAAAAATTTCCCAGCGTGATATTTGATTTTTTCAACCACACCAGCAACCGGCATTCTGTTAACATGTACATCAAGAACGCTAAGGAAAATACTAACACGAGTCTTTTCTTCATCATCTTCAGAATCTAAATCAGAAGGCAATTTTGCTTTACTAATCATAACTATAGTGCCATCTGCAGGGGCAACAATTAGACCATCATTTTGAGGAACATATCTAACTGGATCACGAAAAAAATAAACACACCAAGCAGTTAAAACAAAGCCAATAACGCCTAAAAATTCCCAGATGGAATAAAGGAAAAGCGAGGCCACAAAGAAAATCGCTATAAAAATATAGCCTTCTTTATGAATTGGGTGAATAAATTTTTTTATAATATCTAAGTTCATTGTATTTTATTTTTGTGGTTAAATTTTTTAATAGCTTCACCAACCTGCTTCATACTTGCGAAAGCAGGTATCCAACTTTGTTTTAATGATTCCCGCTTCTGCGGGAATGAATTATAATATTGGTAAATTAAATCTTATTTTCAATAATTTTAATTACTTCGTCGCAAACGACTTCAAGTTTTCGTGAAGCATCAATTAATAAACATCTTTTAGGCTCTTTTTTTGCAATTTCAAGAAAACCTTTTTCTAATCTTTTGTGAAAAGCAATATTCATATTTTCATATCTGCTTTCAGTACTTGCTTGTGCAGATAGCCTTGAAGTAGCTCTTTTTAAGCCATCTTCCGCTTTAATATTCATTATAAAAGTTAAATTCGGCTTGAAATTTCCTAGAACAATTTTTCTAACTTGATTTATAATTTTCAAATCTATTTTATGGCCGTAACCTTGATAGGCTGTGGTTGAATCATAAAATCTATCGCAAAGAACAATATAATTTTTTTTCAGATGTGGCAGAATAAATTGATTAAAATGCTCGGCTCTTGCAGCATAATGGAGTAATAATTCAGAGATTGGCTCAAGTTTTTCATCAGAGGAATTAACTAAAATTGCCCTGATTTTCTCAGCGTTGAAAGTGCCACCCGGTTCACGAGTGAGAATTACATTCTGTTTTTTTGAGCGTAATTTTTCATAGACATATCTAGAAACAGAGCTTTTGCCACTACCCTCACCACCTTCAAAAGTAATAAATTTACCTTTCATTTTATCTTAAAACTTTATTAGAGAAAAATCCCCTCTCCCGTTTACGGGGGAGGGTTAGGGTGGGGGCATAGGAATTCTGGAAATCTAAACACCCTCACCCAGCTTAATCTACTTTCTTCGAAAATAAGATTAATCACCCCCCCCTTTTAGAAAGGGAGAGGGGAAAAATTCATTAATTTACGCTACTTTTTTGTAGTTAGATTTTATTCTATCTTCAATTTCGTGCCTAAAATGCCTTATTAAGCCCTGAATTGGCCAAGCTGCCGCATCACCTAACGCACAGATTGTATGGCCTTCAACTTGTTTTGTGATATTTAATAAATCATCAATTTCTGAAATTTCAGCCTCACCCTTAACAAGCCTTTTCATAATTCGCCACATCCAGCCAGTTCCCTCACGACAAGGCGTGCATTGCCCGCAAGATTCGTGCATATAAAAATGGCTTAGTCTCTCAATTGCACCAATTACATCGGTGGATTTATCCATCACGATAACGCCAGCAGTTCCAAGCCCTGATTGAGCCGCACGAAGTGAATCAAAATCCATAGTAATAGTATCGCAAATTTCTTTTGGAAGCATTGGAACTGAAGAACCACCCGGAATTATCGCCTTCAAATTATCCCAACCACCAATAACCCCACCTGCGTGCTTTTCAATAAGCTCTTTAAGCGGAATTCCCATTTCTTCTTCAACATTGCAAGGTTTGTTGACATGACCAGAAATGCAGAATAATTTTGTGCCAGTATTATTAGGTTTGCCAAGCCCTGCAAACCAAGCAGAACCCCTTCGTAAAATGGTTGGAACAACTGAAATACTTTCAACATTATTAATAGTTGTTGGGCAACCATAAAGCCCGGCCGCCGCTGGAAATGGAGGTTTTAAGCGAGGCTGACCTTTTTTGCCTTCTAAACTTTCAAGTAAAGCTGTTTCCTCACCGCAAATATAAGCACCTGCCCCTCTGTGCAAATAAACATCAAAATCATAGCCTGAACCGCAAGCATTTTTGCCGATTAAACCAGCTTCATAAGCCTCAATAATGGCTTGTTGAATAGCACTTGCTTCATTATAAAATTCCCCACGAATATAGATGTATGCCGCCTTAGCGCGAATCGCAAAACCTGCAATCAAAGCTCCTTCAACTAATTTGTGAGGATCATGACGAAGTATATCCCTATCTTTACAAGTTCCCGGCTCAGATTCATCAGCATTAATAACTAAATATGAAGGCTTTGGATTGCCATTTTTATCTAATGGCGGAGTTTTAGGCATAAAACTCCATTTCATACCAGTGCTGAAACCCGCACCACCCCTGCCACGCAAGCCAGAAGCTTTAACTTCTTCAATGATATTATCAGCACCTTTAGCAAGAATTTCTTTAGTGTTGCTCCAATCGCCTCTTTTCTTAGCACTCTCTAAATTTGCTGGCTGATAGCCATATAAATTTGTGAAAATTTTATCCTGTTCTTTAAGCATTGTTGTTTAAGAATTTTTGTTTTTTTCAGTTTCATTATATCTTTTTTCATTAAAACGCCAAAAGAATATACATGAAAAATATAGAAAAGTAATTGTTATGAAAGCAGTAAGCAATAAACTTTTCCAGTTTCCTAAATTATAAGCTAGATATTTATCAAGCTTTTCGTAATGGTTATATCCATTAACTAAAAAATATAGGGTGAAAACGGCAAAGTAACAAATTAAACTTGTTTTAATTGCATATTTTTGTTTTCCTTGTTTTCTAACCTCTTGCCATTTAAGAAATTCTTTATCTTCCATTAGCATAAATATAATTTTTGGGTTGATTTACAACAAACTATATTAGAAGATACAAAAATAAAAGCAAAAACCCATAAAACTTAATTTTGAATGCCAAAAATTAGCGTAATTTTGACTTCCTATAACCACGCAGCTTACATTGCTGAAACTATAAAAAGCATCTTAAATCAAACTTTTAAGGATTTTGAGCTAATAATTCTGGAAAATATCTCAGATGATAATTCAGTTGATATTATAAAATCTTTTAATGATGACAGAATAAAATTTATTCAAAACCCCGTTAATATGGGTATGGTTTTATCTGTAAATAAAGGGATTTCATTAGCAAAAGGGAAATATATAGCGCATATTAGCTCAGATGATATTTGGCTTCCAACCAAACTTGAAAAACAAATTAAATATCTTGATGAAAACCCAAATTGTGGTGCTTGTTTTACTAAAGTTTTAGTGATTAATGAAGAAGGAGTTGCCTCAAAAAGCGTACAAAATTATCAACGAGTTTTTGACAATGCTTCAAATAAAAATAATATTGAATGGCTAAAGTTTTTTTTCAATATTGGCAATTCTCTCTGTTATCCATCAGCTTTAGTTAGGGCAGAATGTTACAAGAATCTGGGTGCTTTTGATGCTCGCTATCAAATAGCATTAGATGTTGATATGTGGATTAGAATCTGCACAAAATATGAAATTCAGATAATTGATGAAATATTAACAAAATTTAGATCCGGCAGTAATTCCACTTCTTCTTCAAGTTTTTCTTCAGATATTTTTTCCTATGAATCTGAGAATATTTATTATCAATATTTAGATTTTGAAAACAGCCTTTTTTCTAAAATTTTTGAAATTGATTTACCTAATCTAAGTAGAAAAGATAAAGCAAAAATTTTAATTGAAAAATGCCTAGAAAAAGGCGGAAATCATATAAATTTAGCGTTCAGAATATTCAACGAGGTTTTTGCAAACCCTCAAATTGAAGATGCAACTTACATAAATGATTTTTTTCAAAAAAGAAAAACTGCCTTCAAGAACTTCAAACTTATAAAGCTAGGTTCAACTTATAAAGCTATTTTGTTCTTAAAAAATCTAGAAAAATCAGTTAAAAAACTGAGGTTTTGGTTAGTATAATTAAAACTTCAAAACCCTAACTTTTATAACACTTGGAAGTGAGGAAAGTTTTTTCACTACTTCATTTGAAACTTCGCTATCAACTGAAACAAGTGCCACCGCAACATTCTTTTTAGATTCATTCCTTCCCAAATTGAAATTAGCGATATTCACTTTTTCATCACCTAAAACTTTACCAATGCCACCTATTAAGCCCGGTTTATCTTCATTTTCAATATAAAGCATATTATTGTTTAGGCTTGCCTCTAGCGTTACTTCGCCAAGTTGAACAATTCTTGGATTATTATTGAAGATTGTCCCTTTGAAAGTGAAAGAACCTTTATCAGATTCCACCAAAACGCTTATTAAAGTGTCATAGTGATTATTGCTTGGGCTTTTGCTTTCAGAAACTTTGATATTCCTCTCTTTTGCAATTACTGGAGCATTTACAACATTAACTGTTTCAACGATATTTTCTAAAATGCCTTTTAGAATTATGCTAATAATTGGCTTTGTGTTTAGCGTTGAAGCATTGCCTTCAAAATCAATATTAACTTTGTTAATTCCGCCTTCAACAATTTGGCCTGCAAGCTTGCCTAATGCTTCACCTAATTTTACATAAGGTGAGAGTTTTGCTGCATCTTCCGCAGAAACTGAAGCAACATTCACCGCATTGGTGATTGAGCCTTTATTTAGGAAATCGCAGATTTGCTCTGCTACTTGCACCGCTACATTTTCTTGAGCTTCAGTTGTAGAAGCCCCTAAGTGAGGCGTGCAAACAACTTGCTCTAAGCCGAAAAGTGGGTTTTCAGTTGCTGGCTCTTTTTCAAAAACATCAAACCCTGCACCTGCAATATGGCCAGATTTTATAAGTTCCGCAAGTGCGGATTCATCAACCAAACCGCCCCTTGCACAATTTATGATAATTACCCCTTTTTTGGTTTTAGATAAATTTTCTTTTGATAAAATATTTCTAGTTTGATCATTAAGTGGCGTGTGTAGAGATATAAAATCAGCCCTTTTTAACAAATCTTCAAGGGTAACTTTCTCAACATTCATATCAGCTGCTTTTTGATCAGAAAGATATGGATCATAAACTGCAACCCTCATTTTAAGCCCTTGAGCTCTATCGGCTACAATAGAACCAATATTGCCGCAACCAATTAAACCAAGCGTTTTGAAGGCAAGTTCAGTTCCCATAAAGCGGTTTTTTTCCCATTTGCCAGCGTGTGTTGAGGCACTTGCAACTGGTAATTGGCGAGCTACTGAGAACATCATAGCAATAGCGTGTTCTGCTGTTGTAATTGAATTTCCAAAAGGCGTATTCATCACCACCACGCCTTTTGCGGTTGCTGATGGAATATCAACATTATCAACGCCAATTCCTGCTCTACCAACTACTTTTAATTTGCTTGCCTTTGCCAAAATTTCTTTAGTAACTTTAGTGCTGGAGCGAATCGCAAGCCCATCATATTCACCGATGATTTCTGATAGTTGTTCTGGTGTTAAGCCGGTTTTTACATCAGCAACTATTCCGTTGTTATCAAATATTTCCTTTGCTTGTGTAGATAATTTATCCGAGATTAAAACTTTAGGCATTTTTACTTTTAGTTTGTTTATGGGTGGTTTATAATGTTTATTGGATAAGTTTCAAGAGTCAAATTATGGAAGTAAAATTGCATTGTTTAGATACACAAGATAAAGCTCCATAATCACCAATTGTCACTCCGCATTTATTGCGGAGTTAATGGTTAAAATTGTTTCTAAACCTAAGTTTAGAGTGCGTTTTATGGTTAATCCCGCAATAAATGCGGGGTGACATTCTGGTAAAAAAGGCAATGATATATACTAAAATTCTTTTGTTATCTTAAGTAAAGCGAAAGATCTAAATTAGATTCTTAACTTCATTCAGAATAACTAAAATCCATATTTGGTAAAAAATGAAATATTTTCCTAAAATAAATAATGAAAATGCGGTTTTGCTTTATCGTGAGAAGTTAGAAAAATCGCTTGAAAAAATTGAAAATTCATCAGAAATCAGAGAGATTTTTTATAAAGAAAATAGCCTTAAAAAGCTAAATACCATCTTCTCAAACTCACCTTATTTAAGTGATGTAATTATAGATTTTCCTCAGTTTTTTGCAGAAATTTTACAAAATAATTATCAAGAAATTTTTGAACAAAAAATATCTGAAATTTCAAAATTACAATTTGAAAATAAATCTGAGATTGAAGAAAAACTTCGGATAGAAAAGCGTAAAATGAGCTTGCTGATTGCTAATCAAGAGATTTATGATTTTGACAATGCAAGTATTGCAATGGTAAACCTCTCAAAATTTGCAGATTTATGTGTTATGAAAACCGCAGAGTTTCTGCTTAAAAAAGCTCATCACAATAAAATTATCACCTTAAAAAACACTGAAAATCCATTTTTTGAAACAGGATTAGTTTTGATTGCGATAGGAAAACTCGGCTCTTGGGAGCTAAATTATTCTAGCGATATTGATTTAATTATATTTTTTGAAGATGAAAAAATTACCCATCACGGCAGAAAAACTATCCAGCAATTTTATATAGAATTTGCACAAGAACTCACAGATATTTTAGCCAGAAGAACCGCAGATGGCTATGTGTTTAGGGTAGATATGCGGCTTCGCCCTGATCCCGCTTCTAACCCACTTGCAGTTTCACTTGCTAAAGCTGAAAAATATTATTTCACCGTTGGGCAGAACTGGGAAAGGGCCGCAATGATTAAATCTCGTGCGATATGCGGTGATGAAAATTCCATAAAAATTTTCTTTGAATTTATGGATAAAAATGTCTGGCGTAAAAGCCTAGATTTTGAGACAATTGAAGATATCCACTCCATAAAAAGGCAGATTGATACTAAAAATATTCTTGATGAAAATCTATATAATTACAATGTAAAACTTGGGCGTGGTGGAATTCGTGAAATTGAATTTTATGCTCAAACTCAGCAATTAATTTGGGGTGGCAGAAAGCCAAATTTACGAGAAAAGAAAACCATTCAAGCCCTTACGGAACTTGCAAGAGAAGGTGAAATTTCAACTCAAATCGCAACTGAATTAACTGAGGCCTATAATTTTTATCGAATGGTTGAACATCGCCTGCAAATGGTGAATGACGAGCAAACGCACAGACTACCAGATAATCTTCCAGCCATTGAAAAAATCTCTAATTTCTGTGGCTTTGCTGATTATAAAAAATTCACAGAAACGCTCAGAAATTATATTGAAAAAGTGCGAGGTCATTATTCAAAACTTTTTGAAACTTCGCCTTCACTTGCAAGCAATACGCCTGATGCAGAAGGAAGTTTGATTTTTACTGGCGCTGAAAATCACCCAGATACTTTAGAAACCCTGAAAAAAATGGGGTTTTATAACCCTGAAAAAATTTCAGATATTGTGCGTGGTTGGCATCACGGCAGATATAACTGCACGATAAAAGCTCGCTCCAGAGCGGTTCTTACAAAATTAATGCCGAGTTTAATTTCCAATTTTTCTGCTTGCCCTGATCCAGATGAGGGGTTTATCCGCTTTGATGAGTTTCTAAGCCGCTTGCCAACTGGCACGCAAATTTTTTCAATGCTTTATGTCAACCCGAGCATTATTGAGTTAATTGCTGACGTAATGGGCGGTTACCCCGAAATTGCGGAGACTTTAACTAGAAATCACACCCTGCTGGATTTCGTTCTGACTTCAGAATTTTATGACTCAATGCCGGATGAAAACGACCTAAAAAATAATCTTGCTGAGCATATTTCCAAAACCAGTTCTAATATTGCAATTTCCAATGATGAGATTTTTGAGCTAATAAAAAACTGGGCAAATGATAGAAAATTTAAGGTAGGAATTCAATTTATTCGTGATCAAATTACTTCCGAAGAATTATTTATCAATCTTTCAAATATCGCAGAAATAGTTATCAAAACACTTATTGAATATATTGAAAAAGATTTATCAGAAAATTTTGGTAAAGTTGAAAAAGGCAATTTTGCGGTGGTGGCACTCGGCAAATTTGGCTCGCATGAGCTGACTTTCAAATCAGATTTAGATATGATGTTTATTTATGATTTTGATGCTGAAGCAAACCAAAATAATAAAAATCTTAAAATTGAGCCATCTGCATATTATCTTCGTTTAGCGAATAAATTAATTCAAATTTTATCAGGAATTTCAAGTACTGGCAGGCTTTATGAAGTGGATTTACGCTTGCGACCCCTCGGCGAAAG
>JANRLM010000014.1 GCA_033762595.1 Rickettsiales bacterium | reverse complement strand
TTATAAAAAAGTTTTTTTTATGACAACCGTTACACTTAAAAATGCAAGTTCTAGCTTTATAGATTCCTTCGGATTCTCAGAAATCCCAGTGGTTGGTGATTATGTTACTAGAAATGTAAAAGGAAGCCTAAATGAAATTTCGACTGCACTCGGGCAAGAAATTGATGGCAAAATTTTTGGCTATGAAGAGAGGAATTTAATCAGAGGTAGAAAATTATCTGAATTTTCAATCCAAACTTCATCTTATGCTGAAACTATCGGAAAAATTTTTGGGCGAGTTAAAATTTCTGGTAATATAATTTGGTCTAGCAAAGTAAAAACAATTGAGGAAAAGCAAGCCATAAACCAAGGTGGCAAAGGCAGTGGCACAAAAGTTGAAAGGAAAACTGAAACTCGTTTCCGTTATTTTGTAAATCTCGCAATCGCACTTTGTGAAGGTGAAATTGATAATATTGAACGCATTTGGGCTGATACGAATTTGATTAATATTTCTGATTACTGCACTGCTTTTAGAATTCACAAAGGCACTGAAAATCAAGCCCCCGATAGTTTGATTGAATCCTTTGAGGGCATAGGAAAAACGCCAGCTTATAGGGGTTTAGCCTATATCGTTTTGGAAGATTTTGAAATTACAGAATTTAGGGGTCGCATTCCGAATTTCTTTTTTGAAGTAGTTAGAAATCTAAATTTTGCCTCAGAAACTTCACCTGAAAAATTGATTGAAGGCGTGAATATTATCCCCGGTTGCGGTGAATTTGTTTATGATACATTAATCCACCAAAAGCTTGATGGGCTTGAGATTGCAGGCAAGTGGTATCAAAAATCGCACGCAGAAATTATCAATCAAAATAACGCATTTTCGAAGGCTGATAGCTTAGTTGCCTTGGATAATCTGCAAAATAATTTTCCAAATTTGGAATATGTAAGCCTTATTTGCTGCTGGTTTGCGGATAATTTAGATATTGCGAATTGCTTAATTGAACCGAGGGTTGAATATAAATCTCTCACAAAAACAATTCCTTCTGAATGGTCTGTTGCTGGCTTAAATCGTGCATCTGCAAGGCAAGTTACTTTACTTGATGGCAAGCCGATTTATGGTGGCACACCTTCTGATGCATCAATTTTGCGATTCATAGATGAATGTAAAAATCGTGGTTTGAAAGTTAAGTTTTATCCAATGATTTTCGTGGATAGTTTAACCAAACCTTGGCGAGGCAAAATTACTGGAAATGCAATCGATGTCGTGAGTTTTTTTACAAAAACTAAAGGCTATAATGAGTTTATTTTGCATTATGCAAATTTAGTAAAAAATAAAGTTGATGCTTTTATTATCGGCACCGAAATGAAGGGTTTAACATCAATCAGAGATGGAAATAATTTCCCTGCGGTTGATGAATTTATTAACCTTGCCGCCCAAGTTAAAACTATTATGGGTGCTTCCACAAAAATCTCCTATGCGGCGGATTGGAGCGAATATCACTCACTTGATGGCTGGTATAATCTTGATCCACTTTGGGCTTCTGAAGATATAGATTTTATTGCGATTGATGCTTATTTTCCGCTTACAGATAGGCCACAAAATGGCGTTTATGATGTTGATGAAATCATTGCTGGCTGGGAAAGTGGCGAGGGCTATGATTGGTTTTACAGCGACGCAAACCGAACTATAAAAGAAAATTTAAGTGAAGAATTTGCTTGGAAAAACCTCTCTTGGTGGTGGAATAATTTTCACATCAACCCAGACGATAATCAAACCAATTGGCAACCTCAAAGCAAGAAAATTTGGTTCGCTGAATATGGTTTTCCTTCCGTTGATGGTGCGAGCAATCAGCCGAATGTATTTTATAATCCAGAATCTGAGGATTCAGCCCTGCCCTATCTTTCCAATGGTTACATTGATTTTTTTGCACAAAGAAATGCAATAGAAGGCACGCTTCTAAAATGGCAAAATTCACCTATGGTTGAAAAAAAATTCCTGTGGGCGTTTGATGCAAGGCCTTATCCGAGCTTCCCAGATTTGCTAAATGTTTGGAGTGATGGCGAAATTTGGTCGCGTGGACATTGGTTTAACGGCAAGCTCGGCAATGCGAATCTTGCTGATGTTATTTCTGAAATATGCAAAAATGCTGGCTTAAGCGAGGATAAAATTGATGTTAGCAACTTAAAAGAAATTCTAATTGGTTATAATATTTCCTCGGCGGAAACCGCAATTAGTATGATAAAAGATCTATCTCAGGTTTATTTTTTTGATATAGTTGAGGGTGAAAAAATAAAATTTTTGCCGAAAAAAAATTCTAATATTACTGAAATTGATGAATCTGAAATTGTTTTTGATAATAAAATAAAAAAACAAAATTTTTATCTAGAATTTGAAAAATATTCACAGAAATTAATTACCGCTCAGGTTGATTTTAATTTTTATTCGCAGAATAATAATTATCAAATTAGTAGCGTTACAAACCTTGCGGAAGATAATCAATCCGCCGTTAAAATAGAAGTCAACACGCCAATTATTTTTAATAATTCCGTTGCAGAAAATATCACAAAAATAATTTCTTTGGAAGAAAATTTGGCAGCAGGGAGAGTTGAATTTTTTCTCTCTTATAAATATATTTTCCTTGAAATGGGTGATATCATAAAGCTATCACTTAATAATAATTTTTATAATCTTCGCATTACAAATTTACAGGCGAAAGACGGCAGAATAAAAGTAAATGCGGTGATTTTTGACGATAATTTTTATCAATCAAATCTAGCTAATTATCAAGCTGGTAACGCTGAAAAATTGGAAATTATTTCTAACACTCATTTGGAAATTTTGGATATTCCCAACTTAAATTTTGAGGTTGATATTGATAAGCCTCATATCAAAATTGCAGTTTGTGGCACAAGCGAAAACTGGCAAGGTTGTGCGATTTATTTTAGTTCTTTAAGCGAAAATACGGGGTTTCAAAAAATTACTGAGGTTACAAAATCAGCAAAAATTGGTTTTTTACAAAATAATTTTTCAGTAAAAAATCAACTGATAATTGATGAAATTTCAAAAGCTGAAATAAACCTATTTAATGCGGAGTTAGAATCAATTTCAACCGCTAATATGCAACAATTTGGCAATCTTTGCGTTATCGGTGATGAAATTTTGCAATTTCAAAATGCGGAGATTTTATCAGAGAATAATTACAATTTAAGTGGTTTTTATAGGGGGCTTTTCAGCACAGAAAATTTTATGAATCATAACCCTGCGGAACGCTTTATTTTGCTTGATGATAATATTACTAAAATTGAAATTCCTGCAAATTTTATTGGTAGTAAATTTTGGATTAAGGCAGTTTCTTTTGGCAAATCTTTAGATGATGTGGAGGCAAAAGAAATTACTTTCAATGCAAATTCCCTCAAACCCTTTTCGCCAGTGCATTTGGAGAAGAAAAATATCGGTGATGATATTGAAATTTCTTGGATTAGAAGATCTCGTTTTAGGAATAATTTTTCATCTCTGGTTGAAATTCCGCTCGCTGAAAATTCTGAAAAATATGAAATTGATATTATGCAAGACAATGACATCAAGCGAACTATTACTGCAAATTCTCCTTCATGCATTTATAATTCAGCCTCGCAAATTCAAGATTTTGGCACTTTGCAAGCCAATCTAAAGGTTAGAATTTACCAAATTTCAGATAAAACCGGCAGGGGCTTTATGAGTGAAAGAATTTTGTGAGAAAACCAATAATAAATATTTCTTGAAATTAAATATTTTGCTTTTATAAAGCATTTTCAAAATGATTCTATCCATAATTCCTACATCATGCGGGTGTAGCTCAGGGGTAGAGCGCAACCTTGCCAAGGTTGATGTCGAGGGTTCGATTCCCTTCACCCGCTCCAGTTTGATTTTATTTTAAGCTTTAATATCTCTGAATTTCATGAAATATTTGACTTTTTAATCCTTTTCTATAGTTGGGAATTAGGCATTGGGATTTTGGCGTTGGGATTGAGTAATTTATTAGCACAACTCCTAAAACCCAATTCCCAACTACTAATAGCTAACACCTAACACCTAAAAAATGACCCACGTTGTAATAGTAGAATCACCGGCTAAGTGCAAAAGCATAAATAAATATCTTGGTAAAGATTATAAGGTTTTGGCTTCTTATGGGCATATTAGGGATCTTCCTTCTAAAGATGGCTCGGTGCTTCCTGATAAAGATTTTGAGATGAAATATCAAGTGGCTAGCGATTCCAAAAAACACGTAAAGGCGATTGAAGAAGCCGTGCGTGGTGCGGATTCCCTTATTCTTGCAACAGACCCTGACCGCGAAGGTGAATCAATATCGTGGCACGTTTATGATGTTTTAAGGCGTGATAAAGTTATTAATGCGAACTTTCCAGTAAAAAGGGTTTCTTTCAACTCTATCACTAAAGAAGCCGTTACGCAGGCAATGAAAAACCCTCGCAATATTGATATGGATTTAGTCAATTCTCAGCAGGCTAGAAGGGCTTTAGATTATCTAGTGGGTTTTACTTTATCACCAGTTTTATGGCGAAAATTACCGGGTAGTCGCTCTGCTGGCAGGGTGCAATCAGTGGCTCTCCGCCTAATTTGTGAAAGGGAAAACGAGATTGAAAAATTCAAGGCTCAAGAATATTGGAGCATTTCTGCGTTGTTTGAAAATTCCTCCTCAAGCTTAATTCCAGCTAATTTGACTTATGCTGATGGCAAAAAATTAGATAAGCTCGCAATTTCAGATAAAGGCACTTCAGATAAATATTTAGATGAAATTAAAAAGCGAAGTTTTTCAGTTGGTGAAGTTGAGAAAAAGAAGGTTTTTAGAAATCCAAAACCACCTTTTACAACTTCAACTTTACAGCAGGAAGCCTCTAGAAAGCTAGGTTTTTCTGCATCTAAAACGATGATGCTTGCTCAAAGGCTTTATGAAGGTGTTAAAATCGGTTCAGAAATTACTGGTTTAATTACCTATATGAGAACTGATGGCGTTTCTGTTGCACCAGAGGCAATCACTAGAACTCGTGAAACAATAGGCAAAAATTTTGGTGATAAATATTTGCCAGAAAAGCCGAAATTTTATGCTTCAAAACAGAAAAATTCGCAAGAAGCCCACGAAGGTATTAGGCCTACAGATTCAGCTAGAAGGCCAGAGATGGTTGCTAGTTACCTAGAAAATGATCAGCTTAGGCTTTATGATTTAATCTGGAAAAGAATGGTCGCAAGCCAAATGGAAGCAGCGGTTTTCAACCAAGTTGCAGCTGATATTTCAAGCGAAGATAAAAAATATATTTTCCGTGCAGTTGGCAATGTGCTTGAGTTTGATGGCTTCTTGAAGTTATATCACGAAGATGTTGATGATGGCGAAGATGAGGATAAGGAAAATATTCTGCCGGATCTTAACCAAAATGATAAATTATCTTTCAGCAAAACACCAGTTAATGATAATGAGAATGGCGAAAACCCTTTGGCTGAACAGCATTTCACGCAGCCACCACCTAGATATAATGAGGCAAGTTTGGTAAAAAAACTTGAGGAACTTGGCATCGGCAGACCTTCAACTTATGCATCAATTATCTCAGTTATTATTGATAGAGGCTATTGCAAAATAGATAAAAGGAGATTCTATCCTGAGCCTCGCGGGCGGGTTGTAACGGGTTTCTTGAATGAGTTTTTTTCGAAATATGTGCAATATGATTTCACTTCAGACTTGGAAGAACAGCTAGATTTAGTCTCAGATGGCAAGCTAGATTGGAAGCAACTCCTCAAAAATTTCTGGCAGGATTTCAAATCTACAATTGATTCCACTACTGAAATTACCATTACAGATGTAATTAATAAACTAGAAAAATCTCTTGGGTTTTTATTCGGTGAGGCGGAAGATGCAAGGAAATGTCCATCTTGTAATGATGGAACTTTAGGTTTGAAAATCAGTAGATTTGGGCCTTTCATCGGTTGTTCAAATTATCCAACTTGTAATTACACTAAGAAAATAGAGTCTGATAATAATAATTCTGATGGCGAAAACTCACAAAATTCTGATGGTTCTGAAAAGCCAAGATATGAAAAATTTGAAGATAAATTTATCGGTCTAGATAAAAAAACTGGCGCTGAAATTTTCCTCAAAAAAGGCCCTTATGGCCTTTATTTAGAGCTTAAAGGAAGCGTTGCAGAAACTCCAAAACAAGAAGAAAAAGAGGAAAAATCTGGCAAGAAAACCAAAGCGAAAAAAACTAAGTCAGCAACACCAAAACCAAAGAGGGTTTCAATTCCAAAAAGTTTGAGAGTTGAAGATATAACCGCAGAAAAGGCGGAGCAATTATTAAGACTGCCGCTTGAACTCGGCACTGATGCTGAGGGTAACAAGGTTACTGCCTCAGTTGGAATGTTCGGCCCTTATGTAGCTTGCAACAAGGTTTTTGCCTCAGTCAAAGGTGATTTGTTTGAAATTACACTTGATGAAGCCCTGCAATTAATTGAAGAAAAGAAAAACAAGCCAAAAGGTGCAGGTAGAGGCAGATTTAAGAAGAAAGCTAAATAAGAAAATCTCTATTTTTCAACGCGAGGATTCTGTTGCTAGGCTCCTCGCAAGCCCCTTACCTAAATTGCTTTAGTTCCTCATTGAGGAATGTTTAAGCAGCTTTAAGTGTTGCAACAGCAAAATTATCATTTGCTGCTACTGCAAAATTGTCGTTTGCATTTGTGAATTTGAATTGTTTTACGGCTATTTCTCGCCGAGCAAAACCATAATTTTTACTGCATCTGTCGATCCTATTTCGGCCCCATCATTAAGGTTTATAATTTCTAAACCCTAATGGTGGAGCCGTCGGGCACCGCCCCCGAGTCCAATCTGCCTATTCTAAAACAGCATTTATTGCCATAGCTTTCGCAATTGTATTATACCATAACATTTTTGATTTGTTAAGCGTTAGTGTAAATTTCTTGAAATTGCTCAAATGCTTTGATTGCATCGGCTGCATACATCAAAGAAGGGCCACCACCCATATATATTGCCATTCCAAGCACTTCCTCAACCTCTTCTTTAGTAGCACCAAGTTTTGCAAGTGCTTCTGCATGAAACCCAATGCAACCATCGCACCTAACCGCAACCCCGATAGCAAGTGCGATAAACTCTTTAGTTTTCTTACTTAAAGCACCATCTTTAGTTGCGGCCTGTGCCATTGCTGAAAAGCCAGCCATAGTATCTTTAATATCCGCCCTCAAAGTTTTTAGGTTACTTGAAATATCTTTACAAATTTCAGGATAATTTTTCATTTGATTTACCTTGATTTAATTGTTAATAATAACATTCTAATATTAGAATATACTAATATATATGTCAATAGCTAAATTTATATTTAGGAAATTTTGTATTTATAGATATTAGAATTTTTGATTTTTCTACTTATCGTCACAGCAACTTATTGCGGAGCTATAATAACTAGGAATTATAAGGTAAAGATAGAAATTATTTAACTAAAATAGCCCGCTTCAGGAAGTAACACCTACTTTCAGTGTCAAGGGGTTAAAAGAACGGTCTAAAATTAGACTTAATACCCCAATAAATGTGGGGCAAAAATTATTGGCAATGGAGCTCAAATCTATACTTAACTAACAATAACTAATAATGCACATACTAAATTCTTTACATTTGATAAGGATTAGATTATTCTAATATTAGAATATTTATAGAGTAAGAATTTAGTATAGATTTATTTTCATTATGAATTTGAATTACTAAAAACAATAAAATGTGAAGATAATATGGAAATAAAAAGAATAAAAACTAATGCAAAACAAGCCTCAAACTTGCTTAAATTACTATCAAATGAGATAAGATTATTAATTTTATGCAATCTAATCGAAGGCAAGAAAAGCGTCTCTGAGCTTGAAAGCATTATAAAAATCTCGCAATCAGCATTATCACAACATTTAGCGAAATTAAAGGCACATAATATTATTGAGGATACAAGAAAAGGGCAATTAATTTTCTATTCAATCATTGATAAAAACTCAAAGAAAATATTAGAAACCCTCTACAAAATATACTGCAAATAGGAGATAAAATGACTATAAAAACTATTGATTCAACCACATTAAAAGAATGGCTTAAAAATGATGAGGCTATCTTGGTAGATGTTAGGGAGCCAGCCGAACATAAGACGGAAAACATTCCTAACGCGAAGTCAATTCCACTATCAAAGATTTGCAATTTAGAAGCTGATAAAATTTTAAGTGGAAATAAAAAAATTGTTTTTCACTGCTTAGGTGGAAAAAGAAGTGCAACCGCCTGCGAAACAATTTTAGGAAAAATTCCTAATGCAGAAATTTATTCTCTTGAAGGCGGTATTAACGCTTGGAAATCCTGCGGTTTAGAGACCTGCTTAGGCTCACGAAAGGTAATTCCACTAGATAGGCAAGTGCAAATTTCAGCAGGTTTAATCTCATTTTTAGGAGTAATTCTAGGCTTTTTAATTGATAAAAATTTCTTTTTAATTTCTGGATTTGTAAGTTTAGGCTTGATATTTGCGGGCATCACTGGATTATGTGGAATGGCAAGAATTCTTGCTCTAATGCCTTGGAATAAGTAAATGCCTAAAGAAAACCCTTATAATAAAATAGCTTACGAAACTAGTTACCTTGCCGAAACTAATCCAGAATTATTGCAGGCAAGGGCTTTTTTATTTGGCTTAAACTCAGCAAATGCAGCAAACTCAAGAGTTCTAGAAATTGGTTGCGGTAGTGGTGAAAATTTGATTGAGCTTGCAAAAAAATTTCCTCAAAGCAAATTTTTAGGTTTCGATGAAGCATCAAACGCAATAGAAAAAGCAAATTCTAATGCAAATTACCTCGACTTAAAAAATATTGAATTCAAAAATTCATCTATTCAAGATTTTAATTCCACAGAAAAATTTGACTATATTATTGCTCATGGTGTTTTTTCTTGGATTGATGATGATAATAGAAATAAAATCCTAAAAATTGCGAGTGAAAATTTAGATGATAATGGCGTTTTTTATGTAAGTTATAACGTTCTGCCTGGCTTTAATTTCTCTGAGGTTTTAAGGCAAATGATGATATTTCACACTAAGGGAATTGAAGTTGCAGAAGAAAAAATTATCCACGCAAAAAACTTACTGGAATTTATAAATGAAACGCTAAAATTTTACCCTGATAATATTTATAAAAAACAATTTTCTGAAGAATTTGAGAAGTTGGTATCGCAACCAGATTGGTATATTTTTCACGAATTTTTAGAGAAGAATAATAAGGCCTTTTACTTCCACGAATTTATAAATTTGATTAATAATTTTGATTTGCAATTCCTTTCTGAAATCTCAATAGCTGCTATGAATATTGAAAATCTGCCAAAATTTTCATATGATATTCTAGCAAATATTGATGATTTAATTAGGGTTGAGCAATATATTGATTTTATCTTAAATAGAAAATTTAGAAGCTCTTTGCTTTGTAAAAAAGCAGTAAAATTATGTAGAAATTTGCAGAATATTAATGTTGAGGATAAAAGTTTTTATGCAAAATTTGAACTTCCGAAGGCCTTAGAAAATTATGATTATAAGCCCAATGATAAAATTATTTTTGAATTTCAAAATGGTGTTAAAACTGAAATTGAAAATTTTTATTTAATTTCCGCTTTTGAATTTTTGGCAAAAAATTCTTCGGCTGAAAAACCTATAAGTTTTAATCAAATAATAGAATTTATTCTTTCTAAAACCACTCAAAATCCCAATGAATCTGAGCTTAAAAAGATGATTGCAAATAATTTACTTAGAACTCATTTCAGTGGCGGTGTGGAGCTGGTTTTATAGCCTCTTACTCCTCTCTAAATGATTTACGGAAGGTGTTTGTAACAGGCTCAATTAGATATTGTAACGGGCTTCTAGCACCTGTTGTAATATAAACTTCAACAGGCATACCGGGATATAATAACTGCTCGTGATTGCCGTGCAGATATTGTGGAAGATCAGTTAAATCAATATCAACCCTGCCTTTGTAATGGGCTTGCTGAGTTTGTGGATCTTTGAAAATATCAGGTGAAACATAAGTTAGCTTACCAGGCATCATCGGCACATGGCGTGCTGAATAAGATGAAAGGCGGATTCTTGCCTCAAGCCCCGGGTAAACAACATCTCTATCAATTGGAGGAATATGAACTTCCGCAATTAAATCATCACCAAGAGGAACTATCGTCATAATTTCTGCCCCTGGCGGTATAACGCCAGATTCAGTTTTGAATTTCAAATCTTTAATAATTCCTGAAATTGGTGCGATTATTTCAGTTCTATTAAGTGTGTCAGAAGCGGCGGTTGAACGCTCTTTCAGCTCATTAATTTTTGCTTGTACCTCCTTAATTTTTTCAACTACTTCATTAAGAATTTCATTGCGAACATTCACCATGCTAAGTTTGTTTTCACTGATAGTTTGCTCCGCACGAGATACCGATGAGCGAAGCTCACCAATTCTGCCTTCAATCTCAGCTTTACGGCTTTTGAGGCCAAGAACTCTTGTCATTGTAGTATTGCCAGAAGCAAGAAGATTTTGAGCGGTTTGCATTTCCTGATTGTTAAATCTAAGCTGTTCTTCTGCGGAAGTAATTTGTGATCTTATACCCCGAATTTCCGATTGAAGCTGGTTGTTACGCTCCTCAAGGATAGAAATTTTACCCCTAACTGCTTTCTGTCTTTCAAAGAAAATCGTGTTTTGCGATTTCATAAACTCGGCAAATTTAGGGTTGTTATACCAAGCAGATGGATAAGTAACTTTGGTCGCAAAATCCCTTTCAGCAACAAGCCTTGAATATTCTGCAACTGCTGCATCAAGAGAGCCTTCAACGATTTCCCTATTTGCAGAAGCAGAAGTTTTGCTTAAAATTATTAAAACATCACCTTCATTAACGGTAGCCCCCTCTCTAACATTTAGTTTCTCAATGATTCCGCCTTCTAAGTGCTGAACAACTTTGTTATTACCACCAGGGATAATTTCACCAACAGCAACGGTAGCCCTATCAATTTTTGCAAGCACAAGCCAAGCCCCAAAGCCACCAAGCAAAGTTATAATAAGAAAAATACCCCACCAATAAGTGCTTCTATAGTAAGATTTTACGGTTTTTTTAAGCCTATCAACTTCCCTAACATTTTTGGAATAGTCAACATAATCCTCAATCTCAAGGCTAGGCTTTACAAGATTTTTGTTATTTTCATTCATAGTTTAATTTTTTGTCATCTTGAGCAAAGCGAAAGATCTAGATTCTTCGCTTCGCTCGATATGACATAATTTTAACCCTCAAAATTCTTCTTTTCTCATATAGAAATTGCTAAAAAATTTTTGTAAAAACCCTTTTTCTTTTTCAATTTCTTCATTTTCATTTACTTCAACAAAGTTTGCTTTTTCTTGTTTTTTCTTATCAAAATTATGAAATTCATTTAGAATTTCTCTAAAGTAAAAAACTGCAAAAAGAGCAATCAAAGAAAAAATTAAATAGCGAGAAAATATCTTACTATTTTTTTTCATTTGAAGTTTTATTTCCTCAATTTTGTTAAGAATCGTATATTTTAATTCTCTATAAATTTTGGAAATAGTAATCGTTTCACCTTCACTAATTTTAATATTGAGGAAAGGCGTTTTCTCCTTTTTCCCCTCTTTGTTATCACTTGCAAATAAAAATAATTTTGGCGTTGGGGTTTTATCTTCCTTTTTGCTTGAAATATTTTTATTATTTTCACCAAACATAAAATATTAAATTTTATATGTAATTGTCACCCCGTGCTTGTCACGGGGTTAATCGTTAAGATTGAAATAAAAATCACTCCATTCAGGGTCTAACTTTTCAATCGCCTCAAATTTTATTTCTCTTCTGCATTTTTTTATAGTTTTTTCTCTTTGAATTGCATAATTCACATCTTCAAAAACCTCATAATAAAATAACTTAACAATGTTATGTTTTTTTGAGTAACTATTTACGAATTTATTTTTATGCTCCCAACATCTTCTATTTATATTATTAGTTACACCAGTATATAAATACCCCCTTTTTCCACTTGCCATTATATAAACATAATATTGTTTCATATAACAAACTTTGATTAACCCCGTGACAAGCACGGGGTGACAGGGGATAAATATTTACTCATCTTTTGCTTTGTTTATGATGTCAGTGTAAGATTTCATATTAGCTGAGTTTTTCGCATATTTACCCATAATTTCTTCCGTAGATCCGAAATCCGCAAGCTGACCATCTTTAATTACAACAACTTTATTAGTTATATTTACAATTGCTGGCTTGTGAGTAATCATTATGATTGTTCTACCCTCTTTTTTGGCGGTGAGAATTGCGTTTAGCAACATTCTTTCACCAACTTCATCAAGGTTTGAGTTTGGCTCATCAAGTATGATAAGTGAGGGATCACCATAAAAAGCACGAGCTAAAGCAATCCTCTGCCTTTGACCGCCTGAAAGCTCAATTTTTCCATCGCCAAGAATTGTATTATATTGCTCAGGCAAACTCAAAACCAACTCATGAACGCCAGCCTTCATAGCGGCTTGCACAACATCATCATCTTTCGCATCAACATCAAAACGACTAATATTTTGCTTCACACTACCACGAAGTAAATCTATGGTTTGTGGCAGATAACCTATATATTTGCCAACATCTTGCCTACTTCTTTGGAAAATATCACCACCATCTAAACGAACAAATCCTTGATATGGCTTATAAATTCCAGCAATTAATTTTACGAGCGTTGATTTACCAGAAGCCGAAGGCCCAATAATTCCAACTACATCACCAGCATCAATTTTGAAACTCAAACCTTTCAAAATTGGGATTGGCATTAAACCACCCTGCTTTGCGAAAACTAATTTATCAACTTCAATATCACCCTTAGGCTTGCCAACATTCATATTTTCTGGCCTTTCTTGTGCAACATCAAAGAATTGCGATAATCTTTTGAAGGAATCCCGAACATTTGCAAAAGAACCCCACATACCCATCAATGCATCAAAAGGTTGAACGGCCTTACCTGCAAGCGTTGAACAAGCTATAATACCACCGAAAGTCATTTCTTTTTGAAGTGCCAAATATACCCCAAGCCCCGTAATGCTCACCTGCATTATTGTTCTAAGAGCTTTACTGATTGAACCAATTATTGCAGTAAATTTTGCGGAAGCCATATTTCTATCAACCACTAAATCATTGTCATTCTTCCAAATTTCGTATGTGTAAGGGAGCATTCCCATAGAATCTATGGTTTCAGCGTATCTGATATATTCATCAGCACGCCTCATATTGGCGTGATGGATTTCATTAGTTTCTTTAATAGTTGGCTTGGTTTTAACCTCTTTTAAGAAAGTTAAGAAAAATAATATCACCGTAACACCCGCAACGAGCAGGAAAATTTTAGGGCTAATAACCCAAATTACGAATAAGAAAACAAAAGACCAAGGAACATCAAAAATTGAGAAAATCGCTTGGCTGGTTAAAAAATTCCTAACCTGCGTTGCTTCCTGAAAGAATTGCACGGTGAGTTTTTCGCCAGTCATTGAGGCGTGGTTGATGGATAACTTGAATAGTTTTTCACCGATTGTTCTATCAATCCAACCGGAAACTTTAAGCATTATAACTTCTCTAATACCATTAAAAACGCCATATAATGCGAATAAGAAAAATGCGATTGCAGTAAGTGCAACAAGGCTTTCAAGCGAGCCACTAGACATCACCCTATCAAACACCTGAAGGGAATAAATTGGCATCATCAGCATCACGATATTTGTAACTGAGCTGAAAATAAATATCGCCCAAATGACGCTACGAATTGATTTTCGCATCGTCTTTAAGTAATTTTCTTTTTTAATTAATGCCATAAAGTTTTATGTAAATTCTTATTGTGCTTGTTGCTCTTTTTGTAATTGCTCCATTCTTTGCATATATAATTTGCCAAAATCTATTGGATCAAGCATAAGCGTTGGAAAGCCCGCATCACGAGTTAAATCAGAAACAATCCTTCTTACAAATGGGAATAATAAATTCGGGCAGTATATAAGTAAAGCCGGCTGAAATTCGTTATCTGGAATATTTTTTAATAAGAAAATTCCCGCGTAATTAACTTCTGCGATAAATAAAATTTCTTCATTTCTTTTTGCATTCACGCCGATTTTAAGCTCAACTTCAAAATTATTTTCGCCCTCTAATTTTTTTGCCATAACATCAACTGAAACGTTAATGTTCGGCCTTTCATTTGAAGGTTGCAGAGAGTTTGGAGAATTAGGATTTTCAAAAGAAATATCTTTTACATATTGCACAATAACTGAAATTTGTCTTTCAGCTTGTTGATTTTGGTTTTCATTTGTTGCCATAAAGTTTTTCTAGTAAATTAAAATTTAATGTTTAATTGTTTGAAGGGAAAACTAAAGTAAATAAAGTGTTTAATAAAGTAAAAAATTACCTGAAAGAGTTTTATTACCTATATTTTTCAAAAGAGATGTTAAGCATTGCATCACTTGGTTATGGCAGTGGTGTTCCGTTTTCTTTGATATTCATCACATACACTTTTCACCTAGCGGAAAAGGGCATAAACCTTAGAGATATTGGCCTATTTGGTTTAGCTGGTTTGCCTTTTACTATTAAATTTTTGTGGAGCCCTTTAGTTGATGGATTCAAAATTCCAATCCTTCATGATCTGCTAGGACAAAGGCGAAGCTGGCTTTTGGTGAGTCAAATTTTGTTGATAGTTTTAATCTGCAAAGTTGGGTTTATTGACCCTGCAACTGATATGATTTCAATAGTTTATTATGCCATTATAATATCATTTGTCTCTGCCACTTATGATATTGCCTATGATGCAATTCGTGTAGAGTTAGTTTCCTCAGACAAGCAGGGAGCGGCTTCTGGCACTTCAATTTTGGGCTATAGAATTGGAATGTTGATGTCTGGCGGTGTGGCGTTAATTCTTGCAGATATTTATTCTTGGAAGATTTCATTCATAATAATGGGGGCTTCTATAGGCTTAAGTTTAATTGCAACTTTATTTACAAGAGAGCCTAAAAAGCCAGAAATTGAATCTCTAGAACAAGGCTTAAAATGGTTTAATAATTTTATTATTGAGCCTTTCAAAACCTTCGCTAGAGAGCATAAAAAATGGCTTTATATCATCGTTTTTGCGGTTCTTTATAAAATTGGTGATGCGTTGCTTAGCAAAATGATAAATCCATTTTATCAGCAGATGGGTTTTTCAAAAACAGAAGTGGCGGAAATCACTAAATTTTTTGGCTTCCTAATGACTATTATTGGCGGAATAATTGGCGGTTGGGCAGTTTTCAAAATTGGTATTGCTAAAAGCCTGCTTTGGTTTGGAATAGCCCAAGCGATCTCTAATTTATCTTATGTTTGGCTTGCGAGTGAAGGCCATTCTGTTGCGATTTTAACTATAGTTATTATCCTTGAAAACATTACAGGTGCAATGGGAACTTCCGCCTTTGTCGCGTATTTAAGCTCACTCTGCAACCTCAGATTTACCGCAACGCAATATGCGCTTTTAACCTCTTGTGCTTCTATGGGTAGGTGGATAACAAACTTCCCTGCTGGCTATATGGTTGACGCTCAAAATGGATTAGGACTAAGCTGGGAGTGGTTTTTTATTATAACGGTTATTATTTCAATCCCAGGGATTTTAATGATAAGGTTTTTGGGGGTTGATTACAACTTAGAATTAAAAAAAATTTTTATGAAAATTTTAAAAACAATAGTTATTCTTATTTTATTAGCAAGCATTATCTATTTGTTGTTAATAATAAAAAATTTAGTTGGCTTGGATCTTTTTATATTAATTTTGCATGGATTTATAATTTCTTCTTCTGTTCTAGTATCTTCTATAATTATTGCAAAAGCATTAAAAGATAAAAAGTAAAGAATCATAGCTTCGCTTTTAAGTCTAATTCTCATATTGTCACCCCTCATTTATTGTGGGGTTAATTGTTAAAATATTGCCAAACCTAAGCTTTAAGGTTTTTTTATGGTTAACACTGCAACAAATGCCGGGTAACACTATATAGGAAAAACAGCAAAAATTTAGTTGTATCTATGGTTGGTGAACACTCCCTTAAAAATAAATAACAAAAAATAGCATAAATTGATATTTTATGTTATAGTATACTTAAATTAAGGTTTTTTGTTATGAATATTTCTCTTACACCTGAATTAGAAAATTTTATAGAAAGTCGTGTGGAAAGTGGGTTTTACAGCTCTGCAAGTGAGGTTGTAAGAGCCGGCTTGCGATTGCTTTCAGAGCAAGATATTTCTAGAAGAATTAATAATCTAAAATTAGAAATTTTAAGAGGCTTGGAATCAGCTGATGAAGAGCTTATTAGCGATAATGAAATCAATGTTTATTTAGATAAAATAATTGATGATGCAAGATAAAAACCAGCCTTATAAATTAACAAAACTTGCAAGAGATGATTTATTAGAAATAATTTCGTATATTGCAAAAGATAATAAATCTGCGACATATGAGATGAAAGATAAATTCTTAAAAGCCTTTTCGTTAATCTCTGAAAACCCAAATATTGGCCATAAAAGGGAAAATATCTTAAAATCTGTGAGGTTTTGGAATGTTGGAAAATATAGCGTAATTTACTCTGTTGAACCTAAATATATAAAAATTATTAGGATATTGCATGGCTATAGGGATTTGTTTGAAATACCTAACTAAGTAATTATCTTCTTGAAGGAATTAAATTTTCTTATATTTTCTTTTGCAAAAATATGGTATAATAAATCAGAGTTTATATGAAATCAGGCGGTGTAATGACTAAAACTGAATCGAATGTGAAGCCTATCAAGGGCGACAAAATTTCTTCAAAATACTCAAAAGAACTTCTACTCAAATTTTACGACACAATGATTAAAATCCGCCGCTTTGAAGAGCGTGCCGGGGCATTATATGGAATGGGTTTAATTGGTGGCTTCTGCCATTTATACATCGGGCAGGAAGCCGTTGTAACTGGCGTGCAGGCTAATCTTAAGAAAGGCGATCAAACTATTACAACTTATAGGGATCACGGCCATATGGTGGCAGCCGGCACTGATGCAAAAGTCATTTTTGCGGAGCTTATGGGTAGGGAAACTGGCTGTTCTAGAGGCAAAGGTGGTTCAATGCATATGTTTGATCTAGCCAACGGCTTTTATGGTGGTCATGGAATAGTTGGGGCTAATGTTCCACTTGGTGCGGGTCTTGCCTTCGCAAATAAATATCGTGGAAATGATAATATTTCCGTAACTTATTTTGGTGATGGGGCGGCGAATCAAGGGCAGGTTTATGAAACGCTAAATATGGCTGCTTTGTGGAATTTGCCGGCAATTTTTATCGTTGAAAATAACGAATATGCAATGGGAACTTCCACTAAAAGATCTGCCGCAAATACTGAATACTACAAGCGTGGCGAAGGTTTTGGCGTTAAAGGCAGGCTGGTTAATGGTATGGATGTTTTAGAAGTTTATGAAGCTGCAAAAGAAGCCGTTGACTATGTTAGAAGTGGCAAAGGCCCACTTTTAATTGAGATGAAAACTTATCGCTATCGTGGGCATTCAATGTCTGATCCTGCTAAATATAGAACCAAAGAGGAAGTTGCAGAATTTAAGGAGAAAAAAGACCCTATAATCAATCTGCAAAGATATATGCTTGAAAACAATATCGCAAGCGAAGATGACTTTAACGAGATTGATAAAAATGTTAAAAAGATGATTGAGGATGCAGTTGAATTTTCTAAAAACAGCCCAGAACCTGATGCTAACGAACTTTTCACTGATGTTTTAGCTTAAACCAAATTTTTAACTATTCTATTACCGGGTTGGCGGTTTATTTGCCCTGTAATTTCAAGCTCTAAAATTATTGAATTAATTTTAGATGCAGGGATTTGAAATTTTCTAAAAATCTCATCAATTTCAATTGGGCTTGAAGAAAGATAATCTAATATCATCTCTGAATAATCTTGGTTTTGGCTAGGTTTTGCCTCATCATTTTCATCAATTATTTCCTCTTTTTCTTCGGAATTATTATTCAAAATTTCAGTTTCAAAAGAGTAATTTTCAACATCAAATAATAAATTATTTTGAATTTTATTGAGGATATTTTCTTCTGAAAAATCTTTAAGAATATCACAAATATCAAAGGCGGAAGTTACTAAATTTGCCCCTTTTTTTATCAGATTGTTTGGCCCTTCCGAGCGTGCATCTAACGGAAAGCCCGGAACACAAAAAACCTCCCTACCCTGTTCATTTGCAAACCTTGCGGTGATTAATGAGCCTGATTTCATAACCGCTTCAACCACTAAAACACCAAGTGATAGGCCAGAAATAATCCTATTTCTTCTAGGAAAGGATTCAGATTTTGGAAGCGAACCAAACGGATTTTCTGAGATAATCAAGCCTTTTTCAGCAATTTCAGTATATAATTTTGCGTTTTCTTTTGGGTAAATATTATCTATACCCCCCGCAATTACTGCAATAGTTTTGCCATTATTTTCAAGACTCGCTTTGTGAGCAGAAGCATCAATACCCTTTGCAAGCCCCGAAGTTACAACAAAATTTTGTTTCACTAAATCAGTAGAAATTTTATAGGTAAAACCAAGCCCATTGGCACTAGCATTTCTTGCACCAACAACACCTATTGATTTATTTTTGGTAATTTGCCAATCACCCTTATAAGAAATAATTATCGGCGGGTCATAAATTTCAGCGAGTAGAGAAGGATATTCCTCATCAAAAATTGTGATAAATTTTGCATTATTTTTCTGGATTAAAGCAATCTCATCTTCAGCTTGAGATTTTGAAATTATATCTTTTGTAAGCCCTTTAGATTTTAGAATATCAGTAATTTTTTCAAGAGCATTTTGTGGGTTTTTATATTTTTTTATAAGGCTTAGAAAGGTTATAGGGCCTATATTTCGTGTTCTTGAAAGCTGAAAAACCCTTACCTGATTTTCATTAGAACAAAATTCTTTTTGATAAAATTTTTGCATAAATTAATTTTTTCTAAAAGGCTTTTCCTCTCCATTCAGTAGGCGTTTAATATTTGGAATATGTTTATAAAAAATAATCGCTGAAAGCGACATTAAAAAGCTTATTAAAAAGAAATTATTTTGATGCATTGCAAACCCTATAAATGGAATCAAACCATAACTGACAAGCGCAGATGCTGAAGAAATTTTGCTGAGTTTATAAGTGATAATCCACAATAAAATTGCGATTAAAAATAAAATATAATCTATCGCAAGAATAGCACCAAAGCCAGTTGCAACACCTTTTCCACCCTTAAATTTATGCCAAATCGGTAAAATATGACCAATTACAGAAGCAAAAGCGATTAAATATAAAGCAACACTCGTTTCAGAGCTTAAAAGAAAAGATTTATAAATAAAAGCTGGCAATAAACCTTTCAGAAAATCTAGCAGGAAAACTATTCCTCCAATTTTCTTGCCAGCAACCCTCACAACATTGGTTGCACCTATGTTTCCAGAGCCTTTTTTGGTAATATCACCCAAACCCAAAAGCCTTGTTATTATCACCCCAAAAGCAACCGAACCAAGCAAATAAGCAATAGCTAAAAATAAATATTCATTGTAAGAAAGCACGATATAATATATTTTTTTGATTTAATATGCTATGATGCTAGATGTTTAAGGTTTGAATTCAAGTAAAAAATAATGCCTTTCAATAGTAAAAATAAAAATAAACCTAATGCAGTTTTTTATACGCATAATTTGCAAGATGGCACTTTAGAATGGTTTGGCGATACTAAAAAAGTTTTAGGCCTTAACCCATCACAGATAAATAAAAAAGAAAAATTCTTAGATTTACTCCACAAAAAAGATAAAAAAATTTACGAAATTAATATTAACGGCAACGCTGAGGAAGTCTCTTTTGAATATTCTCTTGAAGTTGGTAGCAAGCAATTAAACCTCAAAGAAAGGGCGATTAGGCAAAATATCGGTGATAAAAAATTTCTTTATGGGGTTATAACTTCACAAAATGAAAATGTAATCAAAGCGGGTAAAGGAAAATATAATCTTTCAAGCAAGAATATTCTTGCTGGTGAATATGATGGAATATTGCTTGAAAGTCTCTCAAAGTGCTTTTCTGAGGGCAATTCAAAAAGATATAATTATCTGCTCCTGCTCATTTCTATTGATAATTTGCCGATGATTGTAAGTTGGCATGGTGAGCAAATTTCAAACAAAGTAATGGAAGATTTAAGCCGTAAAATCAAGGCCGTGCTGACAGATGGCAGTATTTTTCATCGCATAGGTGATGAGCAATTTGCGGTAATCCTCAAAAATCCGGTTGCTAGTGAGATTGAGCAAATCACCTCAGAAATTGCAAGAATTGTTAGCCTTTATAAAAATCCAAACCTTGAAGATACTGTTCATCTAAGGCTTTCAATGGGATCGGTGCATTTTCCGCTTGGCGTTAAAGATGAATATGATGCAATCAACAAGGCTTTCTTGGGGCTTACGCACGCTAAGGGCAAAACTTATGAGTTCTACTGCGATTTTGAAGATGCTAGAAGGGAACATATTGACGCACAAAATGAAATGTCGCAACTTCATTATCTGCAAGAGGCCTTTAATACAAACCGCTTAGTGCTTGCCTATCAGCCGATTATCTCTGGCAAAGATGGCACAACGCAATATTATGAAGTTCTGCTTCGCATCAATGATGGCAATGGCAGATATGATTCTGCTGGCAGGTTTATTCCAATCGCTGAGAAGATGGGAACGGTTGAAGCGATTGATGAATTTGTTCTTAGAAAAGTTATTGAGGAGCTTAAAAACTCTAAAGGCGTTAAGCTATGCATTAATGTTTCAAATCTTACAACTGGCAGTGAAAATTGGCTAAAAATTTGTAATGACCTACTTAAAGATAGTGAAATTGCAAAAAGAATTTCAATGGAAATAACTGAAACAGCTGCCAATAAAGACCTTCGTAAAACCGCATATTTCACTGCTTCTATGCAAGCCTTGGGTTGCACAGTTGCACTTGATGATTTTGGTGTTGGATATACTTCTTTCAGGCAGTTACGCTCGCTTTCAGTGGACACAGTGAAGATTGATGGCTCTTATATATTAGGGCTTGAAGAAAATAAAGAAAACCTAATTTTCATTAAAAGTTTAATAGATTTTAATCGCTCATATGGGCTTAAAACCGTTGCAGAATGCGTTGAAACGGGTGAAGTCGCCAAGAAATTAATGGATATGGGCTGCGATTTACTGCAAGGCTATTATTTCGGCGCACCAAAAGTAGCAAAACCTTGGGAGCAACCCCCCCAAACTCCTATAAAAAAACCTGCTTAGATTTCAAAAAAACTACATAGTCAACTGAATTTTTAGCTTAAAAATATAATTTGTTGTTTGATAAAATCTCGTTTTTTTGATAATCTGACATTTGGGGCTTATTATAGCCTTAAGTGATATTTCAAATTAAAATCAAAGGCTATAATGCTCTTATTGAAATCCTGTAAAATTTCAAATTTATATTTAACTTAAAGAGGTTCTTATGAAAATAACCGTTTCTGGAAAACATATTAAAATTGGCTCTGGGCTTAAAGAGCATGTTTTGGAATCTACGGAATCTGGTATAACTAAATATTTTGAGAATGCAATTTCAGCTGATGTAATTTTCTCTAAGGAAGCTCACTTTTTTACATGTGACATTGTTGTAAATGATGGCACTGGAACGCACTCAAATTATAAAGCACAAGCTAAAGAAGAAAATATTTTCGCAGCGTTTGATAAGGCACTTGATAGAATGGAAAAACAACTCCGAAGATATAAAAGAAGGATTAAAGATCATAGAAAACTAGCAAGAGATGAAGCTGCTACAATTATTGCAACAAAATATGTAATTTCTGACGATGGGCAGGATATTGAGGAAGATAATCCAGTAATTATAGCTGAAAAACAAACCTCTATTGAAGAATTAACAGTTGCTGATGCGGTTATGAAAATGAATTTAGCTAATCTGCCAGCTTTAATGTTCATCAATAAGAAAACCGGCAATTATAATGTAGTTTATAAAAGGCTTGACGGCAATATTTCTTGGGTGGAAGCTAAGCAAGAAAACCAGGCTAGATTAAAAGCAGTAGGATAAGGTGTTAGGTTCTAGTTTCTAGGTTTTTTGGGTGGCAGGTTGAGAAAGAAGTCTAATCCAAATATCTGCCTTCATCAACAACGAGTTTCATTTTAGCTTTTGAACCATCTTGCATTTGCAGAACGGAATTATCAAAGATTGCAGTAAAGGCTGAATTTGGCATTACATTTTCCTGAAGGCGATACAAAGATTGCTTTTCAGGGGAAACAGCCATCACCGCAAGGTTGCTAACTGGCCTTGCCCCTGAATATTGAATTCGCATCGCAAAGCTGTTTTCATCAAGTTTTTTAGCACCTATAATTTGCATATTCTGCTGAATTTCTTGCAAAGTTGCAATACGATTAGATTGGTTTACCGCCTGCGATTTTGCTCTGGTTTTCTTAGAGTAAAAATCAGCAGCTGTCATTAGCGCGGCCGCCAAACCACCACCCATTCCAGCTTGTGGCAAGGCTTGCTCATTAGTAGTTTGATATAAATTATTACCGCTTAAAATATTTTGAAAATTAGGATTTATTTCACCAGAAATTTGATATTGCTTAACTTTATTTGCAACTTGGTTAGCATTGTTCATACGCTCTGAAGTAATTGGGTGGGTTTGAAAAGCCTGCCCATAAGTGCCGGAAGATGAATAGATTTTCTGCCAAATTCGCCCTGCTGCGTAAGGGTCATAACCAGCTAGAGCCATATATAGAATGCCAACATTATCGGCTTCATATTCATCATTAGTGCTGTAACCTGCTTGATAGGCGTTAGATTTTGCAGATTTACTACCCGCAAGCATTGAGGCCATCATACCCCCTTCCCTTTCAAATACATGATTAGAAGATACATGTGCAATTTCATGAGCCAAAACTGCCGCAACTTCATCATCAAAAGAGAGTTTATCCATCAGGCCTTTATTTACAAAAAGATAAGTGCCACCAGTTACAAAAGCGTTGAATTCATTATCTGGTAGAAGAATTAACTTCCAATCTTCATTACGCAAATGTGAAACTGAATGAACGCGATTGAAAATATTTAATGCCCTTTCATATTGAGTTTTGCTAAGTTTCTCATTTATTTTTGCACCTTTTTGAAGGTAGCCATTTATTATTTTTTCTGAAGCTTGATTACCCTTTGCAATTTGGCTTGGCCTATCAGCTGAGGAAATAGAACGCTTACCTGTAACTAGATCTTTTGTTGTTACTTTATTTGTAACATCATAAAGCTTTCTATCAACCGCTTGCATAGCTTGGCAAGATGCAAGAAAATTTACCAAAACAAATGCAGAAAATATTGATTTTAATTTAGCCATAAAAAAATTTAATTTTGCTAATGATTAGCAAATTGTAAAAATTTTCCAAGAGGGAAATTTAGTTAAATAAAAAGCATTTTTATGTAAGCATATATTTAAGCTCCATAGCCTCCAATTGTCACCCCGCATTTATTGCGGGGTTAATGGTTAAAAGTGTTTTTAAGTCTAATCTTTGAGCGTGTTTTGCAATTAACCCCGCAATAAATGCGGGGTGACATTATTGAGGAAAACAACAGATAATTAAATAAAATCTATACTTAGCGAACAACACTAAACAAAAAGCTTATTAAAATCAGCGATAGCTTGTTTTACACCTTTTTTATAATCCCAAACGCCAGTTACAACCGCGATGAAATCAGCACCCCCCTTGATAATTGGTTCGGCATTCTCAACTTTAATACCGCCTATTGCAACTGAAGGAATATTTGTATATTTTTGCCAAAAATCTAATAATTCAAGTGTTGGCCTGCCTTTAGGCTTTTTAGTTTGGGTTTCATAAAAAGCCCCAAAAGCAAC
>JANRLM010000013.1 GCA_033762595.1 Rickettsiales bacterium | reverse complement strand
GGTTGGGGGTTTAATATTTATTTCTCCCCCTGTTTACGGGGGGAAATTAAGAGGGGGGCTAAACAGAAAACCATATTTATTTCTTTTTAAGTAAGTATAGCCCCCACCCTAACCCTCCCCCGTAAACGGGAGAGGGTATTTTATATTTCTAATTTTCAATCTTATGTGGCTAAACACTAAAATTAAAATAAATATTTGCTATTGCAAATATCACTGCAACAAATAATGCTACTGCCAAAAATTCAATAATGGTAATTAAGATTAATTTAGATTTCTCGCAGTGAATGTAATCTTCAAAAATAACTTTAATAGCGTGAGTGCTATGAGACAAATTATTAGCAAAAAACAACACTAGTAAAAGAGCATTCAATGGCTGTTTTAGCCATTCATCAACCCCTTTATAGAAACCTTTTGTTATTAGAACCATAGAAATTACAAGCCAAGGTATCAAAGCTAAATTCGCAATTGAAGACTTAAAGTGCTTAAGCCAAGCCTCAGCCCCCTGTCCTGTAGCCTTTATAGATTTTGGGTTTCTAGAGTTTTTATTCATAAAATATTTATTTTTATTATCCTAAAAATATTATAATCCAAGTGATGCTGGCAAAAATTATAGTTCCAGCGATTATTGCGTAAGCTGATTTATAGGCCGTTTCAATCTCAAAACCAATTCCTAAATCCCAACAAATATGGCGAATTTCTGAAAAAAAATAGAAAAAAAGAACAAAAGTATAAGGAATTAAAACAGCTCTTAATAATAAAACCCCTTCATCGCTATTAATTAACCAACCTAAGCATTCCAAATCTGGCATAAAAGCGTAAGCGAAAATAAAAATTGCAAACAAAATTAACATTATATAAGTTGCAACAACACTAGCCCTATGCGTTATAGACATCATAGAGGTAATCTGAGGCTTATAAATTTGTAAATGAGGAGAAATCGGCCTTTCTTTCTTCATAAAATATTTTTTTATAGTAAAATTGATTATTGATATAGATAATTACACAAATATTTGCAAATTATTATTTATTAAGGAAATAAATTTTGTTAAACCTCAGAGACCCCATGCTCTAGCTTGAATAAAATTCGATTCAACTCTTCCATTGAAGAATATTTTATCACAACTTCACCGGATTCATCTTGATTGTTTATCTCAACTTGTAGACCAGATTTTTGGGAGATTTCTTCTTCCATCATAAGTATTTCAGGCTCTTTTTCTTTAACTTCTGATGCAAGATTATCATGAGAGAATTCATTTGATAAATTATTTTCTATCACTGAAAATGCCACAACATCATTATTTTTTTTCTTTCTTGCATAAGATTTTTTTCTAGCAACCAAACCACCAGATTCCGATGTTAAACGCTTAACTAAATTTTCAGTTTGACGCACAGAATAATTTTTACTCACAACAATATTCGCCGCCTCTTCTTGGTTAGGTGCAGCTAAAATTGCCCTTGCGTGACCCGTTGAAATATCACCCGAATTTAATAATTCTTTTACATTATCAGGCAAGCTAAGAAGCCTTAGTAAATTAGTTATGTGGCTTCTGCTTTTACCAACTACATCGGCAAGTTGCTCCTGCGTGTAATTAAATTCGTTAATTAACCTTTTATAGCCTTCAGCCTCTTCAAGTGCATTAAGATTTTGCCTTTGTATATTCTCCACAAGTGCAATTTCCATCGCGGCTCTATCATCAACCTCTAGAATGATTGCAGGGATTTTATTTAGGTTTGCAAGCTTTGAAGCCCGCCAACGCCTTTCGCCAGCTATAATTTCATAGCCCTGCCCTTGCCTTTTTCTAACTAAAATCGGCTGAACAACTCCATTTCTTTTAATGGACTCCGATAACTCTATCAACTCTTCTTGATTAAATACAATTCTAGGTTGAAATCTACTTGGAAATAAATCTTTTAATTGTATTTCTTCTCGCTTGCCATTTGCCTCTGAAATTGAATTAACATCAATTTTCCTCTCAGAAATGAGTGCTGATAAGCCTTTGCCTAATCCACCGACTTTTTTCATATCTGTTGCCAAGATGTTACATTAAAAAAATTTTAATAAAATATTAACAAAATTGTAAAAATACTCTAAAATGTTAACAATTTATTAACCTTTATTGGTTACAATATAATTTATGATTAATTAGTAATGTTTTTTTTTAGCCTTGCAAGGCATAAATTATATATATTTTTGAGATATATGACCATAGATAAAATGCTAGAATTGCTTAAAAAAGCCTTTGATTTACAAGATGTTAGAACAAGTACTACGAAAGAAGGTGGCTTTTTTGGTGAGGTTGTTAAGTTGTTTGTAATTCCTGAGGCTAACTTTATTAAAGTTGCAAATGAATTTCCAATGCTAAAAAATGCTTTGAAGGCTGGTCTTTTTGGCAGAAATAAATCAAAGGGATATTTTTACACTAATAGTGCAATTTTGAGCGTTAGATCATCTGACAAAAGAAAAATTGGCGCTAAGCAATTTTTCTCAATTATGGGTGATGATAAATTTGAAAGAACTACGCTGCATGACGCACTTTGCACAATAGTTAATGTTAAGAAGCTCTGCGAGAATTTTTTACTTGATCCAAAAAAGTTAAAATATTCCATCAGACATAGAGATGGCAACCCTGAAGATGTTGTTAATTTTGTTGAGATGGATAAAAATTTATTTGGCGATACCGAGGAAGATATTAAGGAAAATATTGATTACCTAAACAAAAGAGTGAAATTTGAAAGAGGTGGGGAATATGGGACTCTTTAATGCATTTACATATACTGGCGATATAGTAGTTTTTTCTACTTGCTCTGAAACTAATGCTGGCTTTGCTGAATCTGCAAAAGGATTAAAAGACGCTTATCTTGCAAGGGTTGCACAAAGCCATAATGCTAATGTTTCTCAACGAGTTTATGAAGCACCTGTTATATCAGCAACTCCAGCTCCAGAATTTACTGGCGTTACAAATACCGCACCTAATAAACCTGCATCACCTGCAAAACCAAATACAAGACCTTCTGGTTTAATGGCGTCTGGCTTTTTATTTGGGGAAATGACTCTAGCAGATCCAGAAGCTAATCCAAATACCGGTTATGGAAAACCAAATTCAGGCAAAAGCGTTGGCGGAATCGGATAAGAGTTATTTCAAATAAAAAACCATTACATAGATTTTAGAAAATATCTGCTGTTTTTGCTATATGATTAACCCCGCATTTATTGCGGGGTTAATCATAAAACAAGCTCAAAACCTAGTTTTAAAGATTCTTTCAACCATTAACCCTGCAATAAATGCGTGGTGACAATTGGCTGTTAAGAGGTTAATGTATAGGGTTATTGAACACTATCATTTCGCTCCGCTCAACATAAGACTAAATTCAAATATCACAAATCAACCTCCAAACTCCCCTCATCTTTAACTTCGCCAATCATCATTACATCACCATTTGTGTTTGGATATTTTATATTCAGTATTCCGCCATTCATTATAATATTTACATCATTATCAACTAAGCCCTTTTTATTTGCTATAACCGCCGTTGCACAAGCACCAGTGCCACAAGCAAGGGTTTCGCCAACGCCACGCTCAAAAACCCTCATACGAATATTTTTTCTATCAATAATTTTTGCAAATTCTACATTGGTTTTCTGAGGAAAAAAATTATGACTTTCAAGTGGCTCGCCAAATTTTTTAACTTCAAAATTATCAATGTTAATAACATTAGTAAAGAACACTAAATGAGGG
>JANRLM010000012.1 GCA_033762595.1 Rickettsiales bacterium | reverse complement strand
GGCAGATAGGGACCGAACTGTCTCACGACGTTCTAAACCCAGCTCACGTACCTCTTTAAATGGCGAACAGCCATACCCTTGGGACCTTCTCCAGCCCCAGGATGAGATGAGCCGACATCGAGGTGCCAAACAGCGCCGTCGATATGAGCTCTTGGGCGCTATCAGCCTGTTATCCCCGGAGTACCTTTTATCCGTTGAGCGATGGCCCCACCACATGGAACCACCGGATCACTATGACCTACTTTCGTATCTGCTCGACTTGTAAGTCTTGCAGTCAGGCAGGCTTTTGCCATTGCACTCTAAAGGATGATATCCGACCATCCTGAGCCTACCTTCGCACGCCTCCGTTACTCTTTGGGAGGCAGCCGCCCCAGCTAAACTACCCACCATGCAGTGTCCAGGAGCCGGTTAAACGGCTCGCTGTTAGACACAAGAAACCTGCAGGGTAGTATCTCAACGACGACTCCAGAAGGGCTAGCGCCCTTCCTTCAAAGTCTCCTACCTATCCTGCACAGCAGATTCCCGGTGTCAATGCAAAGTTATAGTAAAGGTTCACGGGGTCTTTCCGTCTAACCGCGGGAACTCCGCATCTTCACGGAGAATTCAATTTCGCTGAGTCGATACTGGAGACAGTGGGGAAATCGTTACGCCATTCGTGCGGGTCGGAACTTACCCGACAAGGAATTTCGCTACCTTAGGACCGTCATAGTTACGGCCGCCGTTCACTGGGGCTTCGATCCGGAGCATACACCCCATCACTTAACCTTCCAGCACCGGGCAGGCGTCAGACCATATACATCGCTTTCTCAGCTTAGCATAGCCCTGTGTTTTTAGTAAACAGTCGCCACCCCCTGCTTTGTGCCGCCTATTAATGCTTGCGCAATAATTGGCCACCCTTCTTCCGAAGTTACGGGTGTAAATTGCCTAGTTCCTTCAACATCGTTATCTCAAACACCTTGGTATACTCTACCTTTCCACCTGGGTCGGTTTAGGGTACGGACTAATGTGGTGCTATTTCCTGGCACCTGTTCACTGCGCAAATGAATCCAATAACCTTGCACAATTTACCAGATGCGTCACACTCCACTGGCTCACGAATATTAACGTGATTCCCATCGACTACGCCTATCGGCCTCGCCTTAGGGACCGGCTAACCCTGCTCAGATTAGCTTTAAGCAGGAACCCTTGGAATTTCGGCGGGAGAGTTTCTCGCTCTCCTGATCGTTACTCATGTCAGCATTCTCACTTCTGATATCTCCAGCAAACCTTACGGTTCACCTTCACAGACTTACAGAACGCTCCGCTACCGCTCATACTAAAAGTATGAACCCGCAATTTCGGTGTGTAGTTTTAGCCCCGTTACATCTTCGGCGCTGAATCGCTTAATTAGATCAGTGAGCTATTACGCTTTCTTTAAAGGATGGCTGCTTCTAAGCCAACCTCCTGACTGTATTGGCGATTTAACATCCTTAAACACTTAACTACAACTTTGGGACCTTAATTGACGGTCTGGGCTATTTCCCTCTCGACCATGGACTTTATCACCCACAGTCTGCCTAGCTAAGAAAATACTTGTTGGTATTCGGAGTTTGATTCGGTTTGGTAAGGCTTTGGGCCCCCCTAGCCGATTCAGTGCTCTACCCCCAACAGTATGTTAAACTTAACGCTCTACCTAAATAGATTTCGCGGAGAACCAGCTATCTCCCAGTTTGATTGGCCTTTCACCCCTAGCCACAGCTCATCCCAATCTTTTTCAACAGATATGAGTTCGGCCCTCCAATAGGTGTTACCCTATTTTCAGCCTGGCCATGGCTAGATCACTGAGGTTTCGGGTCTATTGCCAGAGACTAAACGCGCTTTTAACACTCGCTTTCGCTACGCCTACACCTATCGGTTTAAGCTTGCCACTAACAATAAGTCGCTGACCCATTATACAAGAGGTACGCCATCAGGGGATAAACCCCCTTTGACTGCTTGTAAGTATTCGGTTTCAGGTACTATTTCACTCCCTTTATCAGGGTTCTTTTCACCTTTCCCTCACGGTACTTGTGCGCTATCGGTCATTTACGAGTACTTAGCCTTGGAGGGTGGCCCCCCCATATTCAGACAGGATTTCACGTGTCCCGCCTTACTCAAGAATCTATAATAATTTACTTATACGGGGCTATCACCCGCTATGGCGTTGGTTTCCAACAACTTCTAATTATGTTTTATAGATTACTGGGCTGATCCGCGTTCGCTCGTCACTACTAGCGGAGTCTCAATTGATTTCTTTTCCTACAGATACTTAGATATTTCAGTTCTCTGCGTTCGCTTCTTAAACCTATGTATTCAGTTTAAGATAATCTATAATGTTGTGAGTTATGAGTTGCGAGCTATGAGATTACTCTCACAACTCAAAACTCAAAAACTCACAACTAGATTGGGTTTCCCCATTCGGACATCTCCGGATCAAAGCTTATTGGCAGCTCCCCGAAGCTTATCGCAGCCTGTCACGTCCTTCATAGCCTGTAAATGCCAAGGCATCCACCGAATACCCTTTTCATGTTTGATACATGAAGAATTATATTCTAAATTTTGCCGATCTTATTTGAGATTACGATGACCTAATGCAGAACTAAACTTTTTAGCTCAAAACAATTAACGCATATAAAATGCGTTTGTCTTAACATCGCTCATCTATAATTTCTTTATATTGATTTTATTAACAATCTAATGCTGTTATTCACAATTTTAAAAAGCGACCAAAGAAAATTAATAAATATCATTTCGTTGGGAGTGAGGTGTATAATATCAAGTTTCAGATATGTCAACAGAGAAAATTAATTTTTTTTGAAAAAGATATTATTTGAACAAAAACCAAGAAAAACCGAGGAACTCAGGATAACAAAATTTTATATTTATGAAGTAAAATAAAATTTTTTGATCGTCTTCAACCTTGAATCATTAAATTTTAATTTTTCAACGGCACATTTCATTGCTTTTGATAGAGCTTCTTGCTTATTACATCCCAAAATAAGCCCCGCAATATAAGCCCCAATTGTTGTATCCCCCGCCCCATTCGTATAGGCCTTACCTATAAAAGGCAATGCTTGCGAGTGAGAAAATTTATCTTTACCAATTAAAAAAGCCCCGTATTTTCCTGCTGTAACCAAAGAATGAGATTCACCCGAAAGTAGAGATTGCAATTTTTTTATCAGCTCTGTAACCTCAATATTTGGCTTAAAGTTAGAGTTTTCAGCTTGCGTAAAAGATTTGTCCTCATCAATATTTTCAAGAAATATATAGCTTAATTCTTCTAAATTTGAAAAAATAATACTCGCCTTTGGAATAATTTTTTGAATAAAATCAGAATATTTATAAGAAGTATCTTTATCTGTTGGCAGGTTAAAGGAAAATTTTTTCTGCTTTAGATTATCTATGTTATTAATAATTTTTGAAAAATTTTCCTCGCCAATTTTACCAAGAACCGAACCCATGAGCATAAAAAAGGAATTTTCTTGAAATATTTTATCTTTTATAGAATCAAGATTTTCTTCCAAAGTTGTCTTAAAATCCCCCCTGTAAATCAGAGTTCGTTTTTGCCTTTTTTCACCCACATAAAGAACTACAGACTCAGCATAATTATTACTTTTATCATTAAGAAAAATCTCTATGCCCTCATTAGATAATTCTTCTAAAGATTGCCTGCCTGTTGCCACCAGCTTAATTTTTACTTGCGAAGAAGGATTGATAATCTGGTTAATATTATAAAAGATATTTGGCGTTGTGCCACCATAAGTAAAATAGGAATCCGAGATATAATTTTCTAGGTAATGTTTTATTTCTTTCAAACTGAATCTATCAAAAATTTCTATTTTAGATTTGGTAAAATCCTTGTTTTGAGAAGGGTATAAAGAATTTAGAAAAGGCAACAAGTTTTCATTAAAAAAATTATCAGAAATAAAGTATATATTATCTTTAATTCCAGTATCAAAACCAACAATATTTTTAATTTTCTCGAACAAAATTAGTAGACTTGAATCAAGCAATCTTGACCTTTAGCTTTGAGCGATACACATTTAGAAACCGCAGATGGCTTATCTTTATAAGGGCCAAAACTCAAACGATAATATTTTGAACCATTCACAATTGCCTCTGAAATATTTTTGCCCTTACCATCATTTCCGTTAGGAAATTTTTTCAAAAATCTGCCCCAGCCCGCTTCTAAATCTGCAACTGATTTGTGAGAACTAATTTGAACATAAAAACCTTTTCCTCCAACAACTTCTTTATTGCTAGATTTAAGAGCAATAGTAGTTTTATTTACACCAGTATTTTTATCTTGAGTTTTAGAAACACTCTCAACTTTTTTCTCAGCACTAACCTCAGCTTTCAAATCTTTTTCCATTGAGTCACCAATAGATTCTTTAGGGGCAGATTGCTGATCAATTAGCTTAATTTCTTTTTGAACATCAATAATTTTTTCAGCTTCCTTAATTAGTTTTTCATTTTCTTTTTGAACAATTTCTAATTTCTCTTTAGCTTTTTCATCAAGGTTAGATTCAATCTTCTTAGCTTCACTTTCAACTGCTGAAACCAAGCCACCATCTTCAGTTTTTTTATTATTTTCGTCTGGCAAGTTAATTTTGACAATATCTTCCCCACCAGTTTCAACCACATTTAAGCTTTCATCTATATTTTCAGAAGCACCCTTCATAGCGTTAAAAATCTGTTTATCTTGGTTAGAAATTTCCATACCACCTTGATCTTCCGGCTTAACTTTGAACGCAGATTTATCAGCTTTTATATAGTAAACACCATCTGATTTTTGAGAATTGATGTAGTAGCTATAAGCGTACCAGCAGAGAGTTAGAAATAAACCCAACGCAACAAATGCGAATAAAGGTAGTAATATCGATCCAGATTTTTGCTCTTCATCTAGGCTCATTGGTTTTTTATCCATATGAAAATTTTTTATTTTGATTATTAAAGCTATTCTCTATTTAGAAAATAATAAAATAAATTACCTATATTTTTCTAAATAAATTACACTTTCTTGCAGAAGTTACATTTTTTCAACTGGTGTAACACCCATAATGCGCAAGCCATTTCTCAAAATAATTTGCGTTGCATTGATTAAATTTACCCTTGCGATTGAGAGATTTTTATCTTTTTCATCAACAAAATTTATCCCCTCATCTTTACCAACATTCCACAATTGATGAAAATCACTCGCCAATTCATACAGATAAAAACTTATGCGATGAGGCTCTGAATGAACCGCAGAAAGCTCAAGAATTTTGGGATAATCAGAGAGCTTTTTAATAAGAGAGATTTCCAAATGATGATTTAATTTTTGGAAATTTTCTAAATTAGTTTTTGATTTTTCAAAATCTTCATTAAAAATCTCTTGGAATTTTCTTTTCACCGAATTTATCCTCGCATATGCATATTGCACATAAAAAACTGGATTATCTTTTGAGGTTTCAAGAACTTTTGCCAAGTCAAAATCAAGCTGGGTATCAGATTTTTTGGTGAGCATTATAAAACGCAGAACATCTTTGCCAACCTTTTCTAAAACTTCAGACATTGTAATAAAATTTCCAGCACGCTTAGACATCTTAACTGGCAAGCCATTTTCAACCACTTTTACAAGCTGAGAAAGTAAAATTTTTATTTCAGTTTTTTTATTTGATAACGCCGAAACCACCGCCCCAAGCCTTTTTACATATCCAGCGTGATCGGCACCTAGCACTAAAAATAATTTTTCAAACCCACGAGAAATTTTATCAAAATGATAGGCAATATCGCCTGAAAAATAAGTATAAGTTCCATCAGATTTTTGCAAAGGCCTATCTGTATCATCGCCATAATCTTTAGCTTTGAATAGTAATTGCTCACGAGGCTCATAATCCTCAACTGGCTTGCCTTTTGGTGCTTCTAAAATGCCATGATAAAGCAGATTTTGCTTGGTTAAAAACTCTAAAGATTCTTCCAGTTTTTTATCTTGATAAAGTTTTTTTTCGGAAGTCCAAACATCAAAATTCACGCCCAAATTTGCTAAATCAAATTTGATTAGTGCCAGCATTTCTGAAATTGCGAAGGTTTTTAACTCCTCTGGATAATTTTCATCATTAACGAATTCATTACCAAATTTTGCAATAAATTTTTCTGCAACTTCAATCAGGTATTCCCCCGGATATAAACCTTTTGGAATCTCCCCAATATCAACACCAAGCTTTTCTTTATACCTCAAAAAAGCTGATTTTGCTAGGGTTTCAATCTGCCCACCAGCATCATTAACATAATATTCTTTTGTAACATTATAACCATTTGCAATTAAAATATTTGCTAAAACATCACCCACAACCGCGTTTCTTGCGTGGCCTATATGCATTGGTCCAGTTGGATTTGCCGAGAGAAATTCAAGATTTACTTTTGCATTTTTACCAATTTTAGATTTTCCAAAATCATTTTTTTTGCTTAGAATTTCAGATAAAATTTGATAATAAATTTTATTATCCAAGCTAATATTTATAAAGCCAGCATCTGCGATTTCACAATTTTGAACTGATTCAATTACTTTGATTTTTTCAATTAAATTATTTGCAATTTCTTGCGGTTTAAGCCCAAGTGGCTTTGCCAAAACCATTGCAATATTAGTTGATAAATCGCCGAATTTAGTATCTTTTGGAGCTTCAACTGCAAAATTTTGTAAAAATTTTTCAGATATTTCTGGGTATAATTTTTTTACAATTTCAGCAATTTTTTCTTTGAATAAATTATAAATATTCATTTCTAGTAAATATGAGTTTTTATAGAGAATTAATAGCCAAACGGAGTGTTTAGTCAACTTCAAGCTTAAACTGACTAAAACTCTTTCTCAGGGGCGGAAAGCCCAGATTCACTATATATTCCAACCGAAACTAATTTTGCGGTAATAAAATTAACTAGAGGGTCAGCCCAGCCATTAACAAAACAAAAATATTTTGTTGGGTCTTTATGATGCAAAATATGCTTTCTAACACTTAAAACCAAACCGATATTTTGCAAAAATCTAATTGCTGAAGGAATATATTTTCTGCCATGCGTGCAAGAATGGATATATTGTGCAAACAGAACAATTACGCCAGTTGCAAAGAATGTAAAAATTAAATGCGGAGCATTTATATTAAGAATTAGCAAAATAAAATTAATCAAAAAATATCCACTACTAATTGGAATAGTTGGCAAGAAAGTTGTGAAGGCACTTCGGCGTGCAATATTTGCAGGGCTAACAAGGTGATGATGCTTAAAGAAATATACAAAATGCTGAAAAACTCCTGCTTTTTTCATGATTTCCATTCGCATTTTGCGATATTCATCACTATCTCTTTTGCCTTCAAAATAAAATAATTTATCCAAGCCAACTCCCTTTTTGCAAGGGGTAAAATCAACGATAAAATGCAAAATTCCAGATGTAAAATCAGCAAGGTAAATACTTACAAAAAATAAAGGAAGCAAAATCCAAAAATTATACTCAAAATTTGTATTTAGAATTAAGAAAATATTCGCAAAAAACAATATTAGGAAAGCAATTCCTAAAATTAAAAACCTTCCAAAATCCTGTTTTTCGATTAAACTTTGCATATTATTTTTTAGTTGGTCATCCTCAGGAGTAAGCCAGTAGGCTTACGACGTGAGGATCCAGATATTAAAGTTCAGTAGAACTTTAGTATAAATAAAATTCTACTAAATTTTATTTATTGGATTGCCACAAAAATTTTCTACTGAAAATTTTCTCGCAATGACGGAGCTTATCTTCTAATCCCTCAACAATTCATTAATACCAGTTTTGCTGCGGGTTTTTTCATCAACTCTTTTTACAATTATTGCCGCATAAAGTGATGGTGCGTCTGGCGTTTTACCACGTAAAGTGCCAGCAACAACCACTGAATATGGCGGAACTTTTCCATAAAAAATCTCGCCTGTCGCCCTATCAACTATCTTTGTAGAAGCACCTAAATATACACCCATTGAAAGCACTGAACCTTCACCAACTATAGCGCCTTCAGCAACTTCACTTCTTGCACCAATAAAGCAATTATCCTCAATAATCACAGGGTTAGCTTGCAGAGGCTCAAGCACTCCGCCAATTCCAGCACCGCCAGAAATATGACAATTTTTACCAATCTGAGCACACGAACCGATAGTCGCCCATGTATCAACCATCGTGCCTTCACCAACATAAGCACCTACATTAACGAATGAAGGAAGCAACACCGCACCTTTTGCGATAAAAGCAGATTTTCGAACTATCGCACCCGGAACAGCTCTAAAGCCTGCATTTCTGAAGTCTGCATCGCTCCAGCCATTAAATTTAAGTGGAACTTTATCAAAATAACTCGCTTGGGTAGCACCAAAAAAAGTGCCACTTGGCATTAGGGCGTTATCATTCAGGCGGAAAGAGAGCAAAATCGCCTTCTTTACCCATTGATTAACTTGCCAATCTACACCATTTTTTTCACACACGCGAAGCACTCCTTTATCAAGAAGTGCAAGGGTTTCATCTACGCTATCTCGAATTTCACCTTTGGTTTGAAGGTTAATTCCATCTCTTTCTTCCCAAGATTTTTCAATAATTGATTTAAGTCTATCCATATTAATTTTTAGTTGCTAGTTTAAGCACATTAATAAATGATGAGGATTTATGTTCAACCAAAATATTATTAA